>JBIKPB010000265.1:0-2574 GCA_044357705.1 Formosimonas sp.
CTCAACCGTAAAGTCAAATTACTTTACACGTGAACGATATTCGTTGGTGCGTGTATCGATTTCAATCTTGTCACCGGTGTCAACGAACAATGGTACTTGAATTTCGTAACCAGTTGCCAACTTAGCCGTTTTCAAAACACGACCAGATGATGTATCACCTTTAACCGCTGGTTCAGTGTACGTTACTTCACGTACGATGGTAGTTTCCAACTCAACTGAGATCGGACGCTCTTGGTAGAACACCACGTCGCATACCATTGCGTCTTCGAGGTAGTTGAGTGCATCACCCATTGACTCGCCTTCGATGTCGTATTGGTTATAATCTTCGTCCATGAAAACATACATTGGATCAGCGAAGTAAGAGTAGGTCACGCGTTTTTTGTCGAGGACAACGACGTCCAATTTATCATCCGCGCTGAAGACGTTTTCTGCGCCTGCGCCAGTCAACAAATCTTTCATTTTCATTTTGATCACCGCACCTGAGCGGCCTGAACGGCTGTATTCGGTTTTGAGGACCACTTTGGCTGAACCGTCGAGCATAAATACGTTACCGACGCGTAATTCTTGTGCAATTTTCATAAACAATACCAATCTTTAATTTGTATAAACGGAGGCGCAAAAAATTTGCTAAAAATCAACGCAGCATTATAACGACTTTTGTACAGAAACACCACAATGCCGCGCCAACTGTTGTGCCAAATCCTCAATTTGTGCGTAAGTATTCGATTGTTGGCGGGCGTGACTTTGAATTGAAGGCCACTCGCACATGAAGGCACGCCAAGTCATTGCCGTGTCCAATCGTTCATTGCCATTCCAGAAGCGTTGCCAGTTCGCCCATGCATCACTCGCTTGCGGATTTTGGGAAAACGCGCAATAGCGCGTGATAAAGGCTTCGAGCTTATCCATGTGTACGCCATCATCTTGCTCATAAATGTGCCATACAAATGGCACCGCCGCCCAAATTGCGCGAATCCATGAGTCCTCGCCGCGTACACAATTAAAATCACTCGACCACAGCAATGCGTCAAAATCTTTTTGCGCGAGCATCGGTAAAAAGCGCACACTAAGTGCCCCCTGAACACCATTTTCAGCGTAACCCAAGTGTTGCCAAGCGTTCTGCATCGCCACAGAAGCTTGACCTGATGTGACCACCAACTGGAGGGGTTGATCCGCGGCAACCAAACACGGCAGCCATTTCACTAAAGGCACCCGTTGATAACCAAACAATGTGATTTTGAAGGCATGACCTACCCAGTCAAATCCAGTCAAATCCGACCACTTTTTTTGTTTATTTAACGCATCACGTTGAATCAGAAGATCGTGCTCACGCAACAAACCTCCCGTTTTTTCGCTGAATCCAGGAAAGAAAAATACTTTATTCAATCCACCTGACTGCGGCGAAGTCATCAAATGGCAACCATCTACCCATGCTTCAGCAGTTAAATATTCAAGATTGATCCAATATGGCGCATCACCGGTCAAAGCTTTACACACGACAATGGCATTGAGATATGGGGCGGGAAGCGCACATGCAAATGCCTCAATCACAACATCAGCGACCGTCACAGTTGCCCAATCAAAATCTTTTGACCAATACATCACTGTGATTTCTTGGGTATTCTGCCTGTCCAGACTCGCATCTATCTGCGGCTCAATTGCCGCCAAGGCTGAAAGATCATCAACCCACAAGCGTACATTTTGACCATATTCAGACGACAATTGACGTGCCAAACGCCAGCTCACACCGATGTCGCCAAAATTGTCGATAACTTTACAAAAAATATCCCAACGCAACATGAACCATTCATCCTTAATTCGTTGATACAACTCTTCTTCAAGTTTAAAAATATAGCACTCCAACTACGACACTCAACGAAGCCAGCAAAACTCGCGTAAAATGATTCTCTTTTTTCAACGCCCCAAATCATACTTATGTCCGATACCTTACACCGTTTTCTTTTCAAAAATGCCCCTGTCAAAGGCGAGCTCGTGCATCTGCCACAAACTTGGCATGACATACGTGCACATCGCCGTTATCCAGCAGCAGTCGAAAAAATATTGGGCGAAATGGTCGCGGCATGCGCCCTATTATCGGCCAACTTAAAATTCGACGGCAGTCTGATCATGCAAATTCATGGCGATGGTCCGGTGCAATTATTGGTGGCGGAATGCCGCTCGGACCTGACCATTCGTGCCACCGCCAAATTGCGTGACGATGCAGAAATTAATGACACAATGGCATTGGCAGAGCTGATCAATGCCAAAGGCGAAGGTCATTTCGCCATCACCCTTGATCCAAATAATCGCCAAGAAGGTCAGCAACCTTATCAAGGCATTGTGCCCCTCGCTGGTGACACGATTGCTGAAATCCTCGCGCATTACATGGCGACTTCTGAGCAGCTTGATACGGTGATCCAACTGGCGGCCGATGAAAATAATATCGCCGGCTTTTTGTTACAACGCTTGCCCAGCCATGGTGGTGGCTTGAATGCTGAGTTTACCAACACGTGGGAAGAATTGGAAAATATCGGCGACACACTCGGCGCGGAAGAGTTGCTTCATAACGATACCGAT
>JBIKPB010000048.1:0-9169 GCA_044357705.1 Formosimonas sp.
ACCGAACTTGAACCGTTGGCGTATTTAAAACAGAAGGTTGGCGAGGTTTTTGAGCAAGTTTTGTGTTGTGCAGGTGTTTTTAAAGCCACAGCGGCAGGGCGGGCCGGGTTTGAGCACTTTGTTGCATCATTGAAATGAAAGATTCAGAAATGTATTTAGGAGTGGATTATTACCCTGAGCAATGGCATGCCGATATGCTCGATTCCGACGTGTTGCGCATGGCTGAAATGGGTGTCAACATGATCCGTATCGGAGAGTTTGCATGGCATCTCATAGAACCAGTGAGCGGTGTATTTGATTTTTCCTTTTTTGATGGCGTGATCAAAAGAGCCAAACAACAGGGTTTTAAAATCATGTTTGGCACACCCACAGCCACTTTTCCGGCTTGGTTGGCGCATGATGTGCCGTCTATTTTGTCGCAAGACTTACTGGGACACACTCGAGCATTTGGCGGTCGTCGCCAATATTGTTTCAACTCACCCGATTATTTGCAATACAGTTTACGCATGGTTCGTGAGCTCGTCGCTCATTACGCTGCTGAGGAAGCTATTGTCGCGTGGCAAATTGACAATGAATTGGGGCATGAAGGTTCCGATCAATGTTATTGCCCACAATGTCATCGTGCTTTTCGAGATTTTTTATCGCAAAAATTTGCAGGTGATATTGGTGCGTTAAATCATACTTATGGCACCATTTTTTGGGGACAAACCTACAATCGGTTTGATGAAATTCCAATGCCCACGCCAACAGTCACTACTCATAACCCCGCATTGCGCTTAGATTGGACACGTTTTCGCTCTCAATCCATCAATCAATTTGTCGCCCATCACAATCGACTGATTCGTGAGCTTAAAGGCACACATCAGCAAGTCACTACCAATTTATTTGGTGGATTTTTCAATGTTGCACATGAGCAAAATGAGTTGGCAGCCATGCTCGATTTTGTCTCATATGATAATTATCCTGTTTGGGGTGGTTTAAAAAAGCCACTGCCGCCGGCACAAATTGCCATGACTTTGGATTACATTCGTGGCTTAAAACAACAAAATTTTTGGATTGTCGAAGAGCTCATGGGTGCACAAGGACATAATCACATTGGTTATTTGCCACGCCCCAATCAAGCCAAACTCTGGGCTTATCAAGCCATGGCACGTGGCTGTGAAAACATGTTGTTTTTTCGTTGGCGAGGTATGAATCGTGGAGCAGAGCAATTTTGTCTGGGTATTATTGATGCCAACAATCAAAAGGGTCGAAAGTATGACGAAGTGCAGGCGTTCATAAGCGACATTGGGCGATATGAGTTGGTTTTACAGCATCCCATTATTGCTCAAGTGGCTATTTTGTATGACTTTGACAATATTAAATCATGGGAAATCCAGCAGCAATCAGATGCTTTTGACTTTACACATGAGCTTACTCGTTTGTATGCCCCATTTCATGGGCTCAATGTAATGACTGATGTATTAAGTGTTCAAAAAGATTTCAGCCACTATAAAGTCGTGGTTTTACCTGCTCAACAAATCATTGACGATGTGCTGGCATTGCGCCTAGATCATTTTGTCCATCAGGGCGGAATTCTACTCGCAGGTTATCGTTGTGGCATCAAGGATCGTGATAACAATTTACACTTGGGGCATGTCGTACCATTTGCTTTAAGCCATGTTTTAGGTGTCGTCGTATTCGAGTCAGAGTCACTCGGACTGGGTATGTCTGCTGAAATTATCAGTACGACTTCAGATGAGTCCAGTGTTGTCGATGTTTGGCGAGATATGCTCGAACCACTCGGTGATACAGAAGTACTCTACCGTTACACGGATGAATTTTATGCGGATAAAGCCTGTGTTACTCGTCATGTATATGGTCAAGGCGTGGCTTATTATGCAGGGGCAGGCTTATCAAGTCAGGTTTTGGCACACTTATCTGCTCAAATCTTGAACGATGCAGGCATTGCTTATGAAAAGACACCTGCACACGTAGAGAAAATTCTTCGTGGTTCAAAGCCACACGCTTTTTGGCTTAATCACAATGCACTCAAAGTTTCGGTAGATGAGTTTGAGTTGGCTGCTTTTGATGTGCGTATTCAAACATAAAGTAAATTTTCATTCCAATCTATTAATCATAAAAAAAGCCCCGTATTCCGGGGCTTTTTTAGATGGTTTATAAAAATTAACCTTCTTGTACTGCAGATTGTGGTCGTTCGATCAATGCTTTCATCGATAATTTAACGCGACCGCGATCATCGGTTTCCGTGGCTTTCACTCGAACTTGTTGACCTTCTTTCAAGTAATCCGACACGGCGTTGACGCGCTCGTGAGCGATTTGAGAGATGTGCAACAAGCCGTCTTTACCCGGGAATACTTGAACGATTGCACCGAAGTCCAAAATCTTCAACACAGTACCTTCATAGATTTTGCCCACTTCGATTTCAGCGGTCAATTCACTGATGCGACGTTGCGCTTCAGCGGCTTTTTCAGAGTCGTTTGAAGCGATTGTGATTGTACCGTCTTCTTGAATATCAATCGTCGTGCCTGTTTCTTCGGTCAATTGGCGAATCGTTGCGCCGCCTTTACCGATCACGTCACGGATTTTGTCTTGATTGATTTTCATCGTGTACAAACGTGGTGCGTATGATGACATTTCAGTACGGCCGCCGGTAATCGATGCTTCCATGTGACCTAAAATGTGCATGCGACCTTCGCGTGCTTGTGCGAGTGCAACTTGCATGATTTCTTTGGTAATGCCTTGGATTTTCATATCCATTTGCAAAGCTGTCACGCCGATTGCAGTACCCGCAACTTTAAAGTCCATGTCGCCGAGGTGATCTTCGTCGCCCAAAATGTCCGACAAAACTGCAAATTTGCCACCATCTTTGATCAAACCCATTGCGATACCGGCAACGTGTGCTTTCATCGGAACGCCTGCATCCATTAACGACAAGCAACCGCCGCAGACCGAAGCCATTGACGATGAACCGTTTGATTCAGTGATTTCAGATACAACGCGAATCGTATATGGGAAGTCTTCATGGCTTGGCAAGCACGCCGCTAAAGCACGCTTGGCCAGACGACCGTGACCAATTTCGCGACGTTTCGGTGAGCCCACGCGACCGGTTTCGCCCGTTGCTGATGGCGGCATGTTGTAATGCAACATGAAGCGATCACGGCTTGAGCCTTCGAGCGCGTCAATCATTTGCTCGTCGGTTTTTGTACCCAAAGTCGCTACAACCAAAGCTTGCGTTTCACCGCGAGTGAACAAAGCAGAGCCATGTGTACGTGGCAATAAACCAAGGCTGATTTCAATCGGGCGAACAGTGCGCGTGTCGCGACCATCAATACGCGGTTGACCGCTCAAAATTTGTGTACGGACAACGTTTGATTCAACGGCGAACAACAAATCACCGATTTCAACAGATTCAACATCAGGCAATGCCGCTTTGACTTTGTCAGAAACTGCGCGCAATGCGGTTGTACGAGCTTGCTTTTCGCGAATTTGATAGGCAGCGCGCATGTCGGCTTCAGCCAACTCATTGATTTGGGCAATCAATGGCTCATTTTTCGCAGGTGCTTCCCAGTTCCACTCAGGCTTGCCACCGTCGCGCACCAATTCATAAATCGCATCAATCGCCACTTGCATTTGCTCGTGACCGTATACGATACCGGCGAGCATGATTTCTTCTGACAACTGTTGCGCTTCAGATTCAACCATCAAAACCGCGGCTTCAGTACCGGCAACAACCAAGTCCATGCGTGAGTTCGCTAATTGACTCGCGGTTGGATTCAAAACATATTGACCGTCGATGTAGCCGACACGTGCGGCACCGACTGGGCCAGCAAATGGAATGCCCGAGATCGCCAAAGCGGCAGAAGCTGCCAACAAAGAAGGAATGTCTGGATCGACTTCAGGATTCGATGACATGACTTGCACGACCACTTGTACTTCGTTGTAAAAACCTTCTGGAAACAACGGACGCATTGGGCGGTCAATTAAACGGCAAACCAAAATTTCTTTTTCAGAAGGACGACCTTCGCGGCGGAAAAAGCCACCGGGAATACGACCAGCTGCATAAGTTTTTTCGATGTAATCAACGGTTAGCGGGAAGAAATCTTGACCCGATTTGACCTGTTCTTTGGCTACAACTGTTGCTAATACAACAGTATCGTCCATGTTGAGGAGAACTGCGCCAGTGGCTTGGCGGGCGATTTGACCGGTTTCCATTGTGACCGTGTGTTGGCCGTATTGGAATGTTTTGGTGACTTTATTGAACATTGTCATTTTTATTTCCTAAAATGTGCAACCAGTCGGTTATGCTATTCCACAAATTTTCAGAAAAAAACTTGTGGAATAACACATCACCGAATTACTCGTTGCGGGTTAAAAATAGATTATAAAAAAAGCAAAATGCCTGCGTTAAGCAACACAGGCATTTTGGATGGAGCAAAAATTATTTACGCAGGCTCAAACGTTCGATGAGTGAACGGTAAGCGTCTGCATCTTTGCGTTTGAGGTAGTCGAGTAATTTACGGCGGCGGCTAACCATTTTCAACAAACCACGACGTGAGTGGTGGTCTTTAGCGTGGGTTTTGAAGTGACCGGTCAAGTAATTGATACGGGCAGTCAATAACGCCACTTGTACCTCTGGAGAACCTGTGTCGCCTTGCGCACGTTGATATTGGCTGACGACTTCAGCTTTGCTTGCTGCATTGATAGACATTGTATTTCCTTTTAGATTAAACACTTGCGATCGCAAGAGAAAAACCCTTGCGTCGTGTACTCGAAAGAGCGTGAGAATTATAACCTAAAGTGATGATTTTGGCTATGACTTTGGCAAATCGTTTATAATCCGCCGAAATTTAAGTGTTAGGTTTTTTGACTTTATTTATATTGAGAGCCTTACGAATTGGAGTGCAAGATGAATTACGTTTGGGAAACTTTAGGCGGTACCGGTACACATGAAAATATGGTTTATGGCGAAAATGAACGCCATGAGATTCGTGCGCAATTCGGTCACATACCACAGCGAGTGCTTGACATCGGCTGTGCCGGCGGCGGTGTGGGTTTTGGTCTGAAAAGAGATTACAACTCTTTTGTTTGGGGGGTCGAGTTGAATAAAGCATCTGCGGCACATGCGGCTACGCGTTTGGATAAGGTCTCAACAGTTGCATTAGAAGCATTTTCGGATGAAGAAATTGCCTTGCTGAAAACCATAGACACTGTATGTTTATTGGATGTTTTGGAGCATATGTATCACCCATGGAGTGTATTGGCATTTTTGGCAAAACATTTACCCGCACATGCACAAGTCATTATCAGTCTTCCGAATATTGCCAATCGCAATATCATGCGTGACTTGGCCGCTGGTTATTGGAATTATAAATCGTGGGGTTTGTTGGACATCACGCACATTCGTTTTTTCACCCCTTACGAGATGGATAAGATGTTATGCGAGACAGGTTATACCATTCAAAGTGTTGATTTTTCGTATTTAGGTGTTGACCCTGAGCAGATGGCTGAGCTCACACCAGACTCGGAGTACCCTGTATGGAAAATATTTGATGATGTACAAATTCGAGTGCGTAATTATGAGCATTGGCAGCATTTACATATGGTTCAAATGCTGTTTAGAGCTCAAATCACGCCAAACAACATCCTGACGCCAGAGCAGCATGCTAAACGCTTTGAACCACATCCGCCGACCACTGCATTTTAAAAGTTGTGTGAGTAGCTGAAGCGTTATTATTGAAAAATACAAATGGAGCTCATTTAGCTAACAAATTAAAGAGTGCTGGAAGCAGAAATATTCCACTATTTTGTCCATATTGTTTTTTTGTGTTGAGCGCACAATATCCGCTGTGTTTGATGTTTTTGAAGGCCAGCTGGGCATTTAAGCAGCAGGTAAAAATAGAGGAGTAATGCGATTGCAGCGCGCACAAGATCTGTAGTTATGGTTATTTAAAGCCTAATGGATGTGCTACAGAAAAATAAAGGGACACTATGAATTATGTTTGGAAAACTTTAAGTGATACGGGAACGCATGAGCACATGGAGTATGTTGAAAATGAGCGCCATGAGATTCGTGAGCAGTTTGATCATGTGCCTCAGCGCGTCTTGGATGTTGGATGTGCGGGTGGTGGTGTTGGTTTTGGATTAAAAAGAGACTACAACGCTTTTGTTTGGGGTGTTGAATTGAATAAAATAGCGGCCGCACATGCAGCGACGCGCTTAGATAAGGTATCAACTATTCCATTGGAGCAGTTCACAAACGAAGACATTGCGTTGCTCAAAACCATTGACACGGTATGTTTGCTGGATGTCTTGGAGCATATGTACCATCCTTGGAGTGCGCTGAGTTTTCTGGAGAAACATTTGCCCCCGCATGCACAAGTAATCGTCAGTTTGCCTAATATGAGTAATGCCAATGTTGTACGTGATTTGACTGCTGGGTTTTGGCATTATAAGCCCCACGGATTGCTTGATATTACCCACATCCGATTTTTTACGCCTTATGAAATGGATAAGATGTTGTGTGAAACAGGTTATGCGATTCAGAGCGTTAATTATCACGGGACAAATTCATACGAGCATTTTGCGACGCTTTCAGAGCATTCTGAGTTTCCGACGTGGCAGAATTTTGGTGACATACAAATTAAAGTGAGGAGTTACGAGCACTGGTTGCATTTACACACGATTCAAGTAACCTTCAGGGCTCAAGTGACGCCGGACCACCTTTTAACTCTAGAACAGCGCGCCAAACGTTTTGAGCTGCATCCACCAACCCATACATTTTAGCAACCGATTAACAGATGCGTTACAAAAATTTAGATTGTGATTCTTTGAGTTACGGTTTCACGACCCATAATCCAAACCACCGCATCCAATGACGGGCTTTGCGTTTGTCCCAACAAAATCGCACGCAGTGGCAAGCCCAATGCGGGCATTTTTAGACCATGCGTTGCTAAAGTCGATTTAATCAACGCATTAATCGCTTCTTTCGTCCACTCGACGGCTTTTAATCCTTCTGTAAAATCTTGCAAAGCGGCGCGATTGATGTCGGTGACGTGCTCTTGAATCAACTCAAGATTGGCTTGGTAGGGCACATAAAATTGAGTGGCTGCGAGGGCGATGTCTTCTAAGGTATCGCTGCGTGATTTATAAAGCTCGACAATCGCGTCTAACGGATAGTTGTCCAGAGTTGTCGCATGACCTTGCGCCTCTAAGTGCTTGGTGACGCGTGGTGCGATGAGTGTAGTCAGTTCTACATTGTCTTTTTGGTTGATGTAATGGTTGTTGAGCCAGTTGAGTTTTTTTGGATCCCATTGTGACGAAGATGATGATAAATGTTCGACGCTGAACCATTCGACAAACTGCTCGCGTGTGAAAATCTCGTCGTCGCCGTGCCCCCAGCCCAAGCGCGCCAAATAATTCACCAATGCTTCTGGTAGATAACCCATGCGCTCGTAATCCATCACGGCTGTAGCGTTGCGGCGTTTGGATAACTTGGTGCCGTCGGGTGCCAAAATCATTGGAATGTGCCCATAAAATGGCAAGGGTGCGCCAAGAGCTTTTAAGATGTTAATTTGCTTGGGCGTGTTGTTGACATGGTCGTCGCCGCGAATCACATGAGTGATGCCCATGTCCCAATCATCAACCACGACGCAAAAATTATACGTCGGCGTGCCGTCTGGGCGCGCGATGATGAGGTCGTCCAATTCTTCGTTGTTAAATGAAATTTCGCCTTTGACCACATCCACCCACGACGTGTTGCCGTTTAATGGATTTTTAAAACGCACAACAGGTTGTACGCCTTCGGGTGGCGCGGGTAAAACTTTACCTGCTTCAGGACGCCATGTGCCGTCGTATTTTTCACGTTGTCCCGCTGCTTTTTGCGCTTCGCGCATGGCTTCGAGTGCTTCTTTTGAGGTGTAGCAATGATACGCCGTGCCGTCTTTGAGCATTTGCGCGACGACTTCGCGGTAGCGGTCCATGCGTTGCATTTGATAATACGGACCATCGTCATGCGCCAAGTCAAGCCATTGCATCGCATTGAGGATCTCATTGACGTTTTCGGGGGTAGAGCGTTCGACATCGGTATCTTCAATACGCAATACAAATGTACCGCCCGAGTGTTTGGCAAGTGCCCAGCTGAATAATGCTGTGCGTGCACCACCGATGTGGAGGGCGCCGGTCGGGCTTGGGGCAAAACGGGTACGAATGGTGGTCATTGTCTAACTCTCAATATGAAGGCAAAGCGGCATTATAAACCGCCTCGCTGACAAGACCAAGTCGTGATTGATGGAGCATGTAAAATGCGGTTTTATTTGTTTGATTTTTGGGGTTTGGGTCGGGTCATTCAGTAACGGATTCAACCCGCAAAAGATTAAAAATATCACTTTGAATCAAAATAATGTCGGCAAATGATTCCGACTATTAACGTATGCTACTAAAAAGATTTTTATGAATTTGACCATTTCGCAACGCTACCTCGTTATCACGACGATTTTTACCTTGTCGGCATCGCTGATTTGGGGTGTGAACGTACTGTTTTTGTTGCATTATGGACTCGATATTTTTCAGGTGTTTGTGCTCAATGCCGCATTCAGCATTGCTTTGGCTTTTTGTGAAGTGCCGACGGGCGTGCTCGCTGATACACGCGGACGTAAATTTTCTTTGGCGATCGGTGCTTTGGTGTTGGCAGGGTCCACTGTGGGTTATGTGATTGCAGGTCGAACTGCACATCCATATTTTTGGTTCATTGTCATGTCGGCTGCACTGGGGTTGGGTTTTAGTTTTATGTCGGGCTCTCTTGAGGCGTGGTTGGTCGATGCCTTGCAATTCAATGGGCAGGGCGGTGATGTCGATCGTGTGATGGCGCATGGCGTGATGGCGAATAATGTCGCGATGTTAGTCGGCAGTGTCGGTGGGGGTGTTTTGGGCGATATTGATCTGTCGATTCCGTATGTTGTGCGGGTGGCATTGTTGTTGATTTTGTTCGCTTTTGTGGTGAAGTTGGTCGCTGAATACGGCTTTACGCCGCAGACGGTCACTTGGCGCGAATTGCCCGCGGCGATGCGCCGTACCGCAGTTGATGGCTTCCAGTTTGGTTGGCGACACCGTTCCATCAAGCAAATGATGATGGTGAATTTTTTACAAGGCGGTTTCATGTTTTGGGGCT
>JBIKPB010000049.1:0-9120 GCA_044357705.1 Formosimonas sp.
CTGATCGATAAAATACCCGAAGTTCCGATCATCAGTTCGACCCAACTCAGTGGTGCCAGTGACGTCGCCGATCCAGACGATTGGGTTGACTTCTCAACACAAAATGAAGATCGCATCGCAATGGAAACTGTACCGATGATCAAAGCCTCGGACTTGGTAACACTTCCCAAAGGTCAAGCCTTTGCGCTGATTGAGGGTGGGCAACTCTACAAGATTCGAATGCCGCTACCGGCTCAAGATGCGCATCAGGACATTCCAAAGAGCATCTATGAAGTGGCTAAAGCGATGAATAGTGTTCGCGATGCTCGCCTCGAGAGCGAGTTACCATTGACGGTTGAAGGTGAAGTTTATGGCGACGAGTAAAACTCAACGTGGCTTGAATGATGGTTCAGCGATTTATTTTTTGATCAAGCCATTCAAAATATTTTGGACGATGTGCATTTTGTGTCTTAGTTTTATTGGCATTGGAACAGCCACCCTAATGTATTTTTGCAACAAAGAATCATTAAGTACTTTAGTGCGTATTCATGAGCAAATTAGATTGACAAGTACAGGTTTGGAGCAAAGTTTAGGTTATTGGGTATTTAAATTTTTAAGTTGGCTGGCATTTGATTTAACGCAAATTCGCCATGTTTTACAAGGTAATCCTCAGTCTGGCACAGCAATGTTTGGCATTAAAAAACTTTTGGTTCAAAAGTATGAGAGTCTGGATTTATTCAATAATGCCTTGCAAGTCGTGAGCTTTAGGGTAGGTATTTTGTTGGCATATACATGCACCCTACTGTTAGTTGTCATTGTCGTTGCTACATTTGATGGTTGGATGGAACGACGGGTTCGTACAGCATGTTTAGGACGTGAGAGCTCCACGATGTATCACCAAGCCAAATTTTTTAGAACTGGAGCAATCGTGTCAGCGATTATGATCTTTTTGTCATGGCCAACTTATTTAGAACCTTTTTGGTTGGTGGTGTTTTCTGTAATATTTGCGGTATTCGTAAGAACGCAGGCAAAATACTATAAGAAATACATTTAGGACTAAATTAAGACTATAATTAGTCCTAAACGAAACTTTTATAGGAGCCAATCATGAAATTATCCAGCCAAATCAAACCCATCAGTTACCTAAAAAGTCATACCGCTGACATCGTCAAAGAGTTGACCGATACCCGCGAACCCATGTTCATCACCCAAAACGGCGAGGCCAAGATGGTCGTGATGGATGTGCGCTCTTATGAGGAGCACGAAGAAACTTTGGCTTTGCTCAAAATATTGGCGCTGGGACAGCGCGATATTGAGCAAGGATACTATCGCTCTGCTGACGATGTATTTGCGGATATGGACAAGGAAGAAACGCAATGACAGTCCAAGTGGTCATCCTACAAAGTGCGGAGATGGATTTGAAAGCGCTCAAGCGCTATCTTGTCAAAAACTTCGGTCTGTCTGTTTGGCAAGCCAGTTATGCGCAAATCAAAAAAGATGTCAACGCACTCAAGAAATATCCTTTATCTGGAGTGATTCCTGATGAGCTGGAGCAGCTGAGTTTATTTCAGTTTCGTCAGGTAATTTCGGGCATGAATCGCATTGTTTATGAAATCCGGGATCAGGTCATCTATGTTCATTTGATCTGCGATACTCGTCGCGATTTACAGGGTTTGCTGACTCGCAGACTTTTGAGGGGTTAGTGCGCTTTTTTCAAGATTACTGTTCGCGTTGTTTGGCAGAAAAAATATTAGGTATTTGATTTTGCTTATTTTTTTTTGATAATAATTCGCAAATCGAAGTTTTTTAGTTTTACACCCTTTGCTCTGGATAAGATGTGCAAAATATGCTCTATATCAAGCAAATCATGTAATATTTTTTCACAGTGTGATAAATTTTGCAAAAATCGAGTCAATTTGAAACAAAAATGGCCTCAAATCACCAATTGAGAACAATTCGCAAATCGGCGATTTTTTAATTTTGTATCATGCCATTTTGAGCCCTCTGTGAAATGTTATTAGAGTTGAGTTATTACATGAAAATGGAAATTGAAACTTTTGTGAGCATGAAAAATGGAAAAACGTGCAAAAAATGCATGGAAAATGAAGTATTTGGTAAAAAGAATGAATTTAGTCTTGACGATGGAATAATTTTAGTTTAGTCTTCTGCCCATCAAATGCGACGTGACATCGCCCTCTTCCGTGCAACGCGGAGATTTAACTTATTAGTTATTTATATTATGTTAAATTTTGTTATGCACCGCTCCCGTGAGATGACGGCGACATGTGATTCTTATTTAAAAATAAGGGCTCAAAATGTACGTCATTACCATTACCTCAACCAAAGGCGGCGTTGGCAAAACAAGTTTAACCGCAAATCTAGGCGGATTATACGCCGACCTCGGTGTCCGTGTTCTTCTGATGGACACGGATCCACAAGCATCGTTATCCAAATACTATCCACTAGTTTACACAGCTCCTGAGGGTCTTGTCGAGATGATCCGCGATGGACAACTCGACGAGCGTAAAGTTTCTCATACCATCTTTGAGAACCTGTCCATTGTTTTGTCCAATGACACGTCCGGTGAAATCCAAATTATTTTGCCGCAACGGATTGATCGCAGTGCACGCATTAAATGGGCACTGAATAACGCATACATTAACGACAATTTCGATTTAGTCATTATCGACACTCAAGGTGCCGTCGGCGCACTACAAGAAGCCGCCGCATTCGCAGGCGATGTTCTGCTGTCCCCAATCTCACCCGATATTCTGTCTGCGCGAGAGTTTTTGACGGGTACAACCGAATTGCTTAATCGTATGGAGGCCGGCCGTGCGATTGGTCTGGTGCCTGGTCAAATGAAAGCCCTAATCTACAAAATGGACCAGACTCGCAATGCGAAGGCCATTGCTCAGGAAATCAACCAGTCATTCCTTGATTTGGGCGGTCGTGTGACCATGCTCAATTCAGTCATTCGTTCGGCCAAGGCGTACACCGAGTCCGCCACTGAGCAAATCCCCGTCCATTGTAAGGAAGTCATTTCTGATTCCAAATCCCCTTCTGGTTACATGGCCATGCATCAGTTGGCATGGGAGCTTATTCCCGATTCTAAAATTGACGGTGTTTTTGCTACTTGTTTTGGGACAATGAATTCAGAACAATTGCAACTTGCGGTAGGTGGTGCATCATGAACAAGACGATCGACTGTCTCATGAGCCAAGCATTCGATAATGACCGTGAGCCAAGAAGCAACGAGTACAAAAAGGGTGTGCGTTCAACGCTTGAATTTTGCATCATTGGTGGTAATCCTGTTTGCCCATACCCAATGGGGACAGCATCAGCCGATGCGTTCATTTCGGGTATGGACGAAGGTCGTCAGATTTATCAAATTTATAAGAGTCAACAAGTTTCACCAAGAGGTGCGGTATGACTGCACCTACGCCACCTAAAGGCTTCAGTTTGGAGCAAATTTCCACTGGTCAAGCGAATCGCCCTGCTGGTTCCGGCATCAATCTTGGTTTGCGACAATCTTTGAATGCTGCCAATCCAACTCAAGGTAATCCGCACGGTGAATATCGCCATGACCGGATTATCTTGGTGCAGCTTTCAGAAATTGACTCATTTGAGCGCAATCCACGCCGTAAGCGCAACGCAGAGGATTGGCATGAGCTCAAGGAATCCATCCGCGCGCGCGGTGTCGAAAACCCGATCAAGGTTACTCAGCGTCCAGGCTCGAGCCGCTACGTGGTAGCGGCTGGCGGCAATAGCCGCCTGGGTGTGATGAAAGAATTGCACCAAGAAACGCAACAAGATAGATTTGCGGCAATCCCAGCACAATTTGTAGCATACAAATCAGAATTAGAACTTTTGGTGCAACACATCATCGAAAACGAACAACGTTATGAAATGTCGTTCTGGGATAAAGCCTGTGCGTTGGACGCGTTAGCCAGTGATATGGGTATACCAAATCTAAGTTTACGCGAACTGTCCGATAAGTTTCTTGAGGTGGGAGTTGTGGTATCTCATGGAAAACTTAGCGAGTTCATTTTCGCGACAACAAAATTAAAAATGCTTGGCGATTACAGCATTAACCTTTCAAGCCAGAAAGCAATTGATTTACGCAAGTCCTATAACGACTTAACCAAGTTGCTCGACAAAGGTGAACAAGACAGTTTTGATAAGTTTTGGGATGAAACCATCAAAAATCATGTGGACACCCTATCAGCAGATATCCAACAGTCCGAATTGAATACAGCTCAATTGGTGAGCTCAATCAAGAAAAACTTTGCTTTAAACCGACCTGAGCATCATGACTTGATCTTTAAAAGCAAAACTGAGAAGCCGAAGAATGCTTCGGAAACCTCTGTCACCGTTAGTTTATCGGCTCATCAAGAACCATCAATGCTGCCGACACCCTTTTCGCCACCTTTAGCGGAAAGTACAGCTCAGCTTTCCCTTGTATCCAGCCAATTGGAACAATACAACGATAAAACCTTGCACGATTGTATTACTGACTTACTCGATTATGTGCGACTGGATCATCTATTCCGGCACAACGACCAACTGCCCTACGAATTCTACGTTGAGTTGCCTGAACTTCAAGGGGAATTCGATGGTGAGAACTATCCGATCGATTGGGTTCATCCATGCGCACGAGACGTGTATTTCTTACTGGCGGAATTGTCTGGTCAAACCGATACCACTTCAGATGGCTTCTTCGCGATTTCAAATGACTCTCTGTTCAAAGAAACTTTCGCAGATACCCAATTGTGGCAAGCCTTTATCGAAAACAAAATCGGCCACCCTACTCCCGCCATTGTCCAGTCATGGTTGATGTTCAATACCGACGAGCGATTTATTGGGTTGGTTTTATCGCTATTCGACAGCATACGGGTTATTCGTCAAACAGCTAAGGAGCAATGAGATGGGACAGGATGTTTTGAATCAAATCAAGGTCACAGATGAAGCAATCTCACTGTTAGCCCTGCGCAGTTTGGTCAATAGCAATGATGCTGACACTATTCACATCGTTCAAGAAGGTCAAACCACGACGACCTTAAAAGGCATTTTGAATAAAACCTCACTCAATCAAGTGCTGGACATGACTAAAGACGTCATGGAGGTTCATGTCACTGTGAATGTAGACAAATTGAATGCGGTCATGAAGAAAATCAAAATCATCGGTACCGAGCAAAATGCCTTTGAATGGGCAATTGCCAACGGTGCGAGTAACAGTTTATTGATGCTTTTGTTCCCATCATTGGCCGACAACATACAGATTGCTCGACTTCGTAAGGTCTTGATACCGAATAACACAGGTTTTACACGCAAAACGGTGATTAAGGTTCAAAGCATTAAAGAGCAGATCCACACCAAATGGCATGTACTCAACAACAGTTTGAACATGAGTCTATTCGAGAAGTTTCGGGCATTACATGGTCATTTTAGCGGTCAATATGAGTTGAATATGCTGTATGCCGTACTCAAAGAATATGAAGACATTTAATCAAGGAAATACCATGAATCACCCATCCGAACTCGAAAACGCGATCGGTCAGCTCTTTGACGTACCGGTCACATACAACCCAATGGTCGCCAAGGCATTGCAATCAACCAAGGCGGCGATTTTACTCGACTATCTGGTTGACCGAGAATCGTGTGGTGATTCGACATTGAGCCATACCGACATCGCACACGATACAGGACTTGGACTCACCGAGGCCAAAACTGCGTTATCGATATTAGAGGAAGCGAATGTAATCACAAAAACCAAAGCACGTATGAGCAAACTGACCTACGCGGTCAATCCGTTTTTCATGAATGACTTGCTGGGACGATTAGAACAACACAAAGATATTGAAGGGCATTTGCCGTTTGACTTGATGAATCCGATCGCGATCAACCGATTGCACATGCAAACGCTTAAATCGCTTGGAGCCAGTGCCAACGCCAGCATATTACTGTCGTTTTTACTTGGGCACTTGAGTGATAAAGATCGTTTGGAGCATCCTGATTTGACCGATTGGTTTGAGTCGAACGACAAAATCTGGTTAGGCATGACGGGCATGAGCGAGAAAGAATTGCGCAATGCCAAGAAGTCCTTGGTTGCACTTGGATTCGTCGAACGTAAACATATTGGTATGCCCTCCAAACTTCACCTTCGCTTGAATATGAAGAAGTTGGCAGATTGCACTTGGATGTTTACCGGTCAACAAAAACCGTTTAAACAAACACTGTTTGAACCTACCAATGTCATGAGGGCATACGCGTAATGTCCAACAAGCGCGCCCCACTGCCCTATTTCACTACAGACCGAACGCAAGAGTTGTGGAAAGTCCTTCAGTTTGATAATCGACTGATCGCATTCTATCGCCCATTGGTTGATGTACTGCATAGCGTCAAAGCCACCGTGTATCTATCTCAAATGATCTTTTGGACACGTACAGGTCGAGACATTGAGCAAAACGACGGCTGGTTTCATAAAACCTCCGAGCAATTTGCACGCGAAACGGGCTTGTCTAAGTACGAGCAGGAAACCGCACGCAAAAACCTCAAACAGATGGGGCTGATTCAAACCAAGATGCAAGGTTTGCCTGGGTTTCCAATGCCGGCAATGCCCTGGTATCGGGTTAATTTGGAAGGCTTGAGCAGTGCACTGTCACAGGCTCTCAAAATTAGCGCGTCTCCTCTTACATTGGCTGATTTACGCACCAATACCGTCAATTTAACAACGCATTTATCCAAACCCATTATCTATCACACTGGACTGGCTAAAGTCGCTGAAGGCGTGAATGCAGGACTGATGTTGACCTGTTTTGTCTACAGCTATCGTAATGGTTACAACCAGAACAGGTTTAAAGGCTTTGTTTCGCGCAACATCAAAGTTTGGCAGAAAGAAACGGGCCTTACTTACGAAGAACAAATCACCGCACGGCGCTCATTGATGTCAAAAGGCTTGATTGTCGAACGTCATCTGACGGCATCACGAAACATTTTTACCGAGATTAACTTTGCGAAGTGTTGTGATCTTTTGCTTAAACTCAATACAAAGGCAGAGACAAAACCAAGTCAAAAGAGCGATGAGAAAAGGGCTTCTCTGTATGCAGAAAAGGGCGTATCAAGCTATGGCGAAAGCCCAAATACAGCTATGGCAAAACCCGAAATAAAGACTCAGGTAAACCCTGAATACAGCTTTGGCAATACCCAAAATAAAGGTATGGCAAAACCCGAAATTATTAAAGAACAGATTACTGAAGTTCAAGAATACGGTTTTTCAGAATACTCATTCAAACCACAACCACCTGAAGCAGCCCCCTCCTCTATCGATCATGAGGAAATGAAACCTGCTGTTGTGGTGGTGGACGATGAAATTCAAATCAACCCGTGGGTATGGCCGAAGTGTTTTGTTGACGAACAAGATAAACACATTGCAATTCAAAAACTAAACCGACATCCCAAAGTGGCTCAGCAACTATTGGATGAGATCACGGGAAACGAGCGGGCAGGTAAAGCCATATCCAAACCGCTCCGCTATTTAGACAAATTGATCGGTCATGTTCAAAACGGCACGTTCATTGCGGAATTAGCACACAAGGTTAAAGCGAGTCGTGAACAACAAGCTAAACAGCAAAAATCGTTAGAGCTGCAACCATTTATAAGTGGACACGATCCAATCAAACAGCAAGAGCGCAAAGAACGATTGGAGCGAGTTGGTTTCAAGATTTGAGTTTAGTTTCACCGAGACGAGGTGCTGATGTGGGTCTGTAAAGCCCCTTTACAGTTTCACCGAGATGAGGTGCTGATGTGGGTCTGTAAAGCCCCTTTACAGCTTCACCGAGACGAGGTGCTGATGCCGAGTTTTGTATAGGGGCTATACAGTTTCACCGAGATGAGGTGCTGATGGTCTGTTAAGGGGCTTAACAGTTTCAGTTTCACCGAGATGAGGTGCTGATGAATGATTGCGTATGGTTTTTAGATAAGGAGAAAGTGTATGAGTGACGATGTAAAGCAGGTATCCGTCAAATTCGACAAAGGTGAAATTGTGTTTCGCTCTATTTATGAAGGTTTCCATAAAGAGCAGAACTCCCCTTTTGAGGATGGTTATGACCTTTTCAAGGAACAGGTTGAAGTTCAGCGATTGATTGATGCGGGCTTGAATAAAAATGATGCAGCTTACGGACGTGTACTTGAATTAAATAATCGTGAGGATACCCTGCTGCGTAGTTGCATGAATAAAGTCGGTAAGCGTAAAGATAAAAATGTTCGCTTGTCTGATTTTAAAGTGATTGTATCGACAGTGAACAACGATTTGCCAGCGATGGGCAAGTTGGTTACCCAAACGCAGGACACGATTCTGATTCATACCTTGCAAGCTGCACGTATCTTTCAAGGCATGCTCAAAGACTCTAAAAAAGTTGGCTATCCAGGCGTCGTCTCGGCATCAATTGCGATGACACGTATCTACGAAGCATCGTCTGGTGATAACCCATTTGTCGAATGGACGTTGATTCAATCTGAAACGCGATTAGCCAATATCGATGCCAAGATGAATCAATATGTACAGGAGGTGAGCGAGAAAGTTGAGAGTGCTAAAAAATCAGGTTTGAATATCTCAATTCCCGTAAGTGAGCAACCTGCTACTTATTCGATCAACTTTGGCAGTCCATACGGTTATCTGTTGGCCAGATTGGTATTGAACTTCGATACTTTTGTACGTTCGATTAAAGGTTTGCAGATGCGTACCCTGATCTCTCGCGATGTAGCTGAAAAGACAATCAACGATGTGCGGCGCGAATTGTTATCGACTTTTAATGAAATCATCAATAACAAAAAAGTGATTGCTAATGCAATGGTCCGTGAAGTCAAACGTAGTTATTGGTTGGATCCAAGTAAACGTGAGGAGTTGGCTGCGATTTGTAATGTTCTGGGTGTGATTCCGAATGATGTATTGACTAAAGACAAGAAGCCAGATAATGGTCGAGGCTTTATTGGAACATCGTTGACATCAGATATTACAGAAAAGCTGGTTGAGGTGAACAACGCTTTGGCTGAAAAAGTGAATGAAGGTGCGTAACACATGAATGAAATCATTTTTCCGGACAACTGTTTGCGACTGGAATATATCCATTTCGACAAAAGCTT
>JBIKPB010000268.1:0-2534 GCA_044357705.1 Formosimonas sp.
ATCGCATTCAAACTTAACCACAGACCAAGAAAAAGATTAAACTTCAATCCTCCGATTCAAGCCGTTACTATGAATCTTCTTCAAAATTGCCTTTCGTAGTTTAATTCACCAAACATTATAAAAATCACGACAACTCAAAGCGATCAAGATTCATCACTTTGCCCCAAGCCGCGACAAAGTCACGGATGAATTTACCTTGGTTGTCCGCTTGCGCGTAGACTTCGCTCAACGCACGCAGTTGTGAGTTAGAGCCGAATACCAAATCGACGCGAGTGGCTGTCCATTGCGTTGCCCCAGTTTGGCGATGGCGTCCTTCAAATACTTGCGCATCGGCAGACGTTGGCTGCCACACCACATTCATGTCCAATAAATGAGTGAAAAAATCGTTAGACAATTGTCCTACATGATGTGTCAAAACGCCATGTGGTGCATCAGCGGTAGTAACGCCCAAAACGCGCAAACCACCAATCAAGACCGTCATTTCAGGGGCACTCAGTGTCAGCAATTGCGCTTTATCAATCAACAGTTGCTCGGCAGGGATACGGTAGGTGGCTTTTTGATAATTGCGAAAACCGTCTGCTTGTGGCTCCATCATCTCAAATGACTCGACATCAGTCTGCGCTGCCGTAGCATCCATGCGGCCAGCGGTGAATGGCACATCCACCGAGTGTCCTGCTAATTGAGCGGCTTTTTCGATTGCGGCACTGCCTGCCAAAACGATTAAGTCGGCCAAAGAGACTTTTTTGCCACCAGCCGCATTTTGATTGAATGTGGTTTGGATGTTTTCTAACGTGCTCAAAACCTTGGCCAGTTGCTCGGGTTGATTCACAGACCAGTCTTTTTGTGGAGCGAGGCGAATGCGTGCGCCGTTTGCGCCGCCACGTTTGTCCGACCCTCTGAATGTCGATGCCGATGCCCAAGCAGTTGACACCAACTCATGAGTGCTCAAGCCACTGCTTAAAATATCGGCTTTGAGCGCTGCGATGTCTTGCGCATCAATCAATGGGTGATCGACCGCTGGAATCGGGTCTTGCCAAATTAAATCTTCTTTCGGTACTTCTTTACCCAAGTACAAAGATTTTGGCCCCATGTCACGATGGGTCAACTTAAACCAAGCACGTGCGAATGCATCGGCGAGTTCGGCTGGGTTTTGGTGAAAGCGACGCGAAATCGGCTCATAAATTGGGTCAAAACGCAGCGACAAATCAGCGGTGGTCATCATCGGTGGGTATTTTTTAGAGGGGTCGTGTGCATCAGGAATCAAGTGTTCTGGTTTGCAGTCTTTGGCAACCCATTGATGCGCACCTGCTGGGCTTTTGGTCAGCGCCCACTCGTAGCCAAACAGCATGTCAAAGTAGCCATTGTCCCATTGGGTGGGGTTTGGTTTCCACGCGCCTTCAATGCCACTGGTTGTCGTGTGGACGCCTTTGCCACTACCGAATGCATTTATCCAGCCCAATCCTTGCGCCTCTAAAGGTGCGGCTTCAGGCTCTGGGCCGACCAATGACGGGTCACCTGCGCCATGTGCTTTACCGAATGTGTGACCGCCTGCCACGAGCGCGACGGTTTCTTCGTCATTCATTGCCATGCGGGCAAATGTTTCACGGACATCTCGTCCTGACGCGACAGGGTCGGGGTTGCCGTCTGGGCCTTCTGGATTGACGTAAATCAAACCCATTTGCACAGCTGCCAGTGGGTTTTCAAGGTCGCGCTCACCACTGTAACGGCTTTGTGGTTTGTCGCTGGTAGCCAACCATTCTTTTTCTGCCCCCCAGTAAACATCTTCTTCAGGTTGCCAAATGTCGGCGCGTCCACCTGAGAATCCGAATGTTTTGAAGCCCATGGATTCGAGAGCGACATTGCCTGTCAAAACAATGAGGTCAGCCCACGAGATGGCATTACCGTATTTTTGTTTGATGGGCCAGAGCAAGCGACGTGCTTTGTCTAAGTTGCCATTGTCCGGCCAACTGTTGAGTGGGGCAAAACGCTGATTGCCCTTGCCTGCACCGCCTCGGCCATCGGCGGTGCGATATGTGCCCGCACTGTGCCACGCCATGCGGATGAATAATCCGCCGTAGTGTCCCCAGTCTGCTGGCCACCAGTCTTGCGAGTCAGTCATTAAGGTGTGCAAATCTTTTTTGAGGGCGTCGTAGTCCAGCGCTAAAAAAGCCTGTTTGTAGTCAAAGTCAGCATCCATTGGATTAGAGGCTGGGGCATGTTGGTGCAGTATGTTGAGATTGAGCTGATTGGGCCACCAGTCTTTGTTCGACTGCGTGCCTTGGACAGCCCGTGCACCAGCAGTGGCTTGGAAAGGGCATTTGCTTTCAGTATTCATGACGTTATCCTTGTGGTTGTGTTTTTAGGTGTTGCGAATTGATTGTAATCGTGAGTCAAAAAATAGTCTATATGTATTAATTTATGGTGTTCATTGTTAAAACTTATGAAAGCCAAGACGTTTTGAATATTTTTTAATTGAAGGCTTTTATAAAAAACAATGGGTTAGCTGACGATCCGCTTTTTGACACATGGCCTTT
>JBIKPB010000050.1:0-9073 GCA_044357705.1 Formosimonas sp.
TAAAAGCATGGAGTAAACAGCTAAAATAAGCGCAAAACCAGAAAATAATGAGTTAATAGCACCAAAACTATCTCCAAAGTTTGCAGCAGACGACCAGTCATCAAAGAAAAAGCGTACCCACAAAATAGACAAAAGCCAAATTAATACAAAAAATATAATCACTTTTTTAATGGTGTTAAATTTCACGTTACCTCCCTAATTCAATTTTTATTTAATCAACAATCCGAACACCTGTTTCAGCATAAGGATTGTCAAAACCCAAACGCGCCAAAATCTGCGTTTCCAAATCTTCCATCAACTCCGCCTCATCGTCATCCAAATGATCGAATCCTTGCGCATGCAATACACCATGCACGATCAAATGCGCGGCATGCGCCTCGATGCTTTTGCCCTGCTGCCCTGCTTCGCGCTGCAATACCGCGCCACACAAAATAATATCCGCTTCAATCTGCTCACCCGAAATCTCAGCCAACGCCGCCCGCACTTCTTCAGGCAAATCATCGCCATCAGTGTCGTCCAGATCGTTATAAGCAAACGTCAAAACATTGGTCGCATAATCTTTCGCGCGATAATCACGGTTAAGTGTTTGCCCTTCTGCTTCGTTGACAAAACGCAAGGTTAAATTCGCATCCTGCTGCAAAGCCGCGTTGACCCAACGTCGTAACAATGGACGTGGCAATGTCGCCGACCAGTCGTGATCCGGATCAGCGTACTGAATACTCAAAGATAATTGTGCCATGGATGATCTGCTCTTTTAAAAATACCGCCATTTCCATGCGAAGGAAATGACGGTCGTTGATTCAACGGATAGTTTAAGCAGCGTTTTTCAGTGCTTCAATTTCAAATTTTACCGGACTTTTATACGCCAAGGTTAAGTGCTTACGTTTGAGGTTGTAATAAGCCTCGATAAACCAGAAGATTTCGCGTCTGGCCGGCTCAATGGACATAAAGGACAGGCGCTATATTGCAATCCATAAGCGCGGATGAGTTTCTGATATGCCCCTGAACAATACTGGCTGCCCGGTCGGTGTGGACAATCACCCCAGACGGTTGCGTTTCATTTGACACCTCTTTTTTTACATTAAAAGGTGTCCGTCAATTCGAGGGCAGATCAAAATCAACTCTGACTGGATTTCAACTGGATTCCTCAGAATCCTCAACATGATTGACAGTGCTAATCGCTCGCCCGCCCTTTAAATATATAGTTATCCCGTCACCCGACTGCAATTGGTCTGCCTTATAAACGATACTTCCGTCTTGCGCGCGCACGTAAACATAGCCACGCGACAAAACATTATCCGGATTCAGTTGCACGAGACTTTGTGCTGAACGTTGAAGCCTCTGAGCATTTTGGGTGAATAATCGCTGCATACTTTGTTGAAGTTGCTGCCTTTGACGCCCCAAGTCTTGCGCCAAATTCGCCGTACGGGGTGCCGTCAAACGCTGCCCTGATTGTGCCAGACGATGTGCGTTGCCTTGTTGCACAAATCGAAATGCTTGCTGTAAACGCGTCCATTGTTGGGTCAAGTGCTGCTTTTGTTGCGCCAATCGTTGAGTGGGTGTGAGCAGCTGTAACGCCAAACGATCCAGTCGCTGCTCTTGTTCACGCAGTGTCGCATTCATCTCACGTTTGAGCCGTGCAAACTGCTGCAAAACCTGACCATTTAACTCCTCTGAACTCGGACTGCTAATTAATTCAGCCGCTGCCGTGGGTGTTGCCGCCCGCACATCGGCGACAAAATCTGCAATGGTCGTATCCGTCTCATGCCCCACACCACTGATGACTGGCAAGCGTGAATCTCGAATCGCTTGCGCGACGATTTTTTCATTAAATGCCCACAAATCCTCCAAACTACCGCCACCACGCACGACCAAAAGTGCATCCAGCGATTTGTTTGTATTTGCCGCTGCGATTTGTTGGGCAATTTGCCCTGCCGCTTGCTCACCCTGCACCAAAGTCGGATACAACACCAGCGTCACATGCGGAACACGACGCGCCAAGGTTTGCGCCACATCACGCAACGCTGCGGCTTGTGGCGAGGTCACGATGCCAATCGTTCGGATGAAGTTGGGCAATGGTTTTTTGCGTGAAGAATCAAACCACCCCGCTGCTGATAACTCGTCCTTGAGTCGTAAAAATCGTTCAAATAACGTGCCCAACCCCGCAGGTCGCATCGATTCAACCGAGAGCTGAAATTCGCCACGCGCTGTATACAACCCCGCCAAAACCTGTGCTTGTACCGCATCACCTTCGCGTGGTTGCCAATTGAGCAGATTGTTTTTTTGCCGAAACATTACTGCACGGACTTGGGCATTGGCATCTTTTAACGAAAAATACCAGTGACCGCTGGCTGCGCGCGTCAAATTGGAAATTTCTCCCTGTACCCACAACAATGGAATTTGTCGCTCCAATAAAGTCGCGACACGTTGGTTGAGCTCAGTAATGGAAATGTATTGGGTAGACATACGAAAAGTCATCAGTCGGCGTTTGAGTAAAACAGCAATGTAGCATTATCGCGCTAAACACAAGCTTGTTTTTTTGAGGGCGCAGCACGTAATGTCCACGTCTGATAGCCAATTTCACTCATGCCTAGATACAAGACTTGAGCAGCCGGAAAATCTGAAAGTCGGAAATAAAATGAATGGGACAACTGATTGTCGGCAAAAATTTTGACTAAATGTCGACCAGCCAAAGGTAATGCAAAAACCTTGATAACTTGATGATCTACAGGTTGTTTGGCCTGATGACCGATTTGAACTTGATAGCGAGGCAATGGCTGGCCGACCGCGGATGGAGCAGCACCACTCATTTCATCAATAACGGCAGTTGCTGAAATCGGTACGACACAAACGGTACCTGATTGACTTTTGGCCAGCGCAGGAATTGAAAAACAAATGAAGCTTATTAAAAAACAAATGATAAATTTTTTCATCAACAGCCCTCCAAAGTGCTTATGTTTAACTTGGATTAACGATTGTTACTTGCCAATTTTGCGGCAAAACCCAGCAAAGAAACTCCCGCTAATCGTTTGGCCCAAACCTCGGCCATCGGTAGGCCTTTTAATTTGGATGCGACCCAGTCACCGATCAGCACCAAGCCTAATTCATAAATAAAGCAAATCACGGTCACATGCACCATCATGATGATGAGCGTTGATGTACTCGCATCTACTTTCAAAAACAGCGGGAAAAATGCGACGAAGAACAGCATCACCTTCGGATTGGTCAGACTGACCAATGCCGCTTGGCGTGCGTACAGCCATGCACTGACGGGTTTGGCTGAGTCTATAGTGTTTTCTGTTTTGTCTGCACGCAACAACCCCCACGCCATCCAAACTAAATAGATCACACCAAACCACTGCAAAGCACTGAATAACGATGGGTTCGCCTTCATCACCGTTGCCAAACCGAGCATTGCAGCAATCATATAAACCGCATCGCCGATGAGTGTCCCAGCTACGGCAGCCATGCCCATTTTAATGCCCGATCGAGCACTGGCATTGACGATCGCCAAAGTACCGGCACCCGGAATCAATTGAAAAACAACAATCGCCAAAATGAACTGTGGGTAATTTTGGATATCAAACATGATTATCGATCCTCGGCAGCCGTCAATCCTACGGCCAAAACGTCAATCAATGCCAGTTGTAAAATTCGGGTGAGCATCGCGGGCTTGGTTTGACGGGTCTCGTTGGTATTGACCACAATCAGCACATCGGATTTTTTGGCAATGGCGGAATTAGATGGTGCGAGCGAAAATACCTTCGCACCCAACTCCTGAGCAATACCCGCCGCCTCCAGCAGTTCATTGGTCTGCCCAGAGCGCGAAACAAACATCGCCACATCATTTTTACCCAGTTGCTGTGCGCAGAGATTCATCATATAAGCATCGGTGCGTGCCGCGGCATTGATGCCTGCTCGAACCAGCTTATATTGCGCGTCATCCGCCACCGAAGCAGAGCTACCCAACGCAAAAATGGCAACATGTTTAGCATTTTTGAGTGTTTGAATGGCGTCATCCAATGTTGTGACATCAACCTCTTCACGCAAAGTCAGCAAGGCACTGGCGGTATTGTTCAAAACTTTGGTGCAAATATCATCCATCGAATCTGTATCTTCGATCGGCGAAAAGCGCATTGCGGAATCATTGTTCAACGTACCCGAAAGCTTGAGTTTAAAGTCTTGCAGACCTTCACAACCCATACTGCGACAAAACCGAATCACCGTCGGCTGGCTGACTTTTGCAGCAGTGGCGATTTCAGAAATTGGGCTGTTGACGAAAAGATGCGGATTCGCAATGACGCTATCTGCGACCTGTGCTTCAGAACGAGAAAGATGAATGCGCGTATTGCGAATGCGCATCAACATCGCCCCTGCAACGCCTAATTTATCGGCTTGTTCGGGTGATACGGCGACTCTAGAACGACGGGTTGTGCTCACTGTAACCTCAAAGTTGTGCCAAAAAATGAATTGAATATTTTAGGGATAGCGGAGTTTTGAGCCCTACATGGGCTCAAAATCCGCGCGCAATTTACATGATGGATTGGCTTGATTACAATTCTTCATGCCAGTTGAAACCATCGCGGGCAACCAATGCATTCGCAGCCGGTGGCCCCCATGAACCTGACGTGTAGAGCTTGGGTTGAACATTTTGCTCTTCCCACGTATCTAAAATCGGCTCAACCCAACGCCATGCCTGCTCTTGTTCATCACGACGAACAAACAAAGCCAAATTGCCATGAATCGCATCGAGCAACAAACGCTCATAACCATCCATGCGACGCTCAGTAAAGAAGTCGTCCGAATCCATATCTAAATGTACGGGTCCTAAACGCATGGTATTACCTGGACGTTTGGCAAGGCAATACATGCGCATCGACTCTTCGGGTTGCAGTTGAATCACTAAGCGGTTAGAACCTTGCGGCATTTTGCCGAGTAACTCGTAGGCGACCGGTTTAAATTGCACGACGATTTCCGCCATGCGTTTAGGCAAACGTTTGCCGGTACGTAAATAGAACGGTACGCCTGCAAAACGCCAGTTATTGATCTCAGCCTTGAGTGCAACATAAGTCTCAGTGCTGCTGTCAGGAGCAATGCCTTCCTCACCAAGGAATGCCGGTACATCTTTGCCGCCGACATTGCCGGCTTTATATTGACCGCGCACAACATTGGTCAATACTTCATCCGGTGACATCGGTTTGAGCGAACGTAGAACGGCAAGTTTTGCATCACGCACCGCATCCGCATCCATCGACGCCGGTGGATCCATCGCGACGATACATAACAGCTGCAACAGATGATTTTGCACCATGTCGCGTAAAGCACCGGTTTCGTCATAAAAATCACCACGTTTCTCGATACCGAGTTCTTCAGAAATCGTAATCTGCACATTTGCGATGCGCTCACGACGCCAGATCGGCTCAAAAAAACTGTTACCAAAGCGTAATGCCATCAAATTTTGTACCGACTCTTTACCGAGGTAATGGTCAATGCGATAGATTTGATGCTCTTCAAATACTTTACCGATCACGTCATTGATTTCTTGGCATGATTTGAGGTCATGACCGAGCGGTTTCTCGACCACAATGCGTGCGTTTTTATTCAGACCATGAAACGCCAAGCCATTACAAATCGCTTCAAACAACGATGGTGCAGTCGCCATGTAATACACGCGCTCGTTGTCGTTCGACTCGATGTGCTCTTTCAGCGGAATATAACTGTCGGTGTTGTTCGCATCCAAACGATGGTAATCAATGAACTGTAAAAACGCCGTCCACTTACTATCGTCCATGCGCTCTTGCGCGTACTGTTTGACGTTTTCTTGCATCCACGCGCGGAAGGTCTCGTTGGTATAGTCAGAGCGCGCGCAGCAAATCACACGGCTGCTCGGTTCAAATGCACCATCCAAATAACTTTGATAAAGCGCCGGTAATAATTTGCGCATTGCCAAATCGCCCGTACCGCCAAACATGACCAGTGAAAATGCTGGAGTCTTCATAGTGACCTTTCAAAATAATTGCAATAAATACAGGTTCTTGCTGTTGAGGAACAGCGAATTCTCGCCTGTTTTGCTTCAATCGGAGTAAAGCTTAAACAAACCGTGCCATACCATTTTGTAAGGCACGGTCTAATATCAGTGTTCATTTATGTAATAAAAGTACTAAATTTCATTTTCAGCAATATGCCGCAAAATGTAATAAAAGTAAATATGTTTTGACTAATTTTTTTACTTTGACTACAATTCAACGACAATAATCGACTCCGAATCGACCACAAAAGAGACCTATATGACCGAGATTCACGCCACAATCCAAGCCATTACCCAACGACTGATAGAACGCTCCAAAGCATCACGCACTCGCTATCTGAGTCGCGTTGCCGCCAGCGGCAAGCTTCGCCCTTCACGCGATCAAATGGGTTGCGCCAACCTCGCGCACGCCTACGCCGCCGCCGGCAACGATCAATTTCGCTTGCGCGTCGAACGCCAACCCAACATCGGCATCATTACGTCGTACAACGATATGTTATCGGCGCATCAACCCTACGGGCACTACCCCGATCGCCTCAAAGCCAAGGCGCGATCGCTCGGCGCAACCGCACAAGTTGCAGGTGGCGTACCGGCGATGTGTGACGGTGTGACACAAGGCTATGCGGGCATGGAGTTGTCTTTGTTTTCGCGCGATGCGATTGCCCAATCAACAATTATCGGTCTGTCGCATCAGGTTTTTGACGCGGCTTTATTGCTCGGCGTATGCGACAAAATCGTACCGGGATTATTGATGGGTGCAGCGGCGTTCGGTCACTTGCCCGCGCTTTTTGTGCCGGCGGGACCCATGACCACGGGGATTGCGAATAAAGACAAAGCGCGCGTCCGTCAGCGTTTTGCAACCGGTGACGCAACCCGTGAAGAACTCCTCGACTCCGAACTCAAAGCCTACCATTCAGAAGGTACGTGTACGTTTTACGGTACCGCCAACTCCAACCAAATGATGCTCGAATTCATGGGCTTGATGTTGCCGGGCAGCGCGTTTGTCAATCCATCGACAGAGCTACGCGCCGCTTTGGATGACGAAGCCGTCGCACAAGCCCTTAAAATTTCGGGCAAACCTGAGTTTTCAATCGCCCAGTTGGTCAATGAAAAATCCATTATCAACGGCGTAATCGGCTTGCTCGCCACCGGCGGCTCGACCAACCACACCCTGCACATCGTCGCCATCGCGCGCTCAGCCGGTATCGAATTACGCTGGGAAGATATGGATGAGCTCGGACAAGTGATTCCGCTATTGGCACGGGTTTATCCTAATGGTTCCGCTGATGTCAATCAGTTTCATGCTGCGGGTGGACTTGGTTATGTAATCGGACAATTACGCAGCCAAGGTTTGTTGCATGATGATGTCCATACCGTGGTCGGTCACGGCATGGCCGCTTATACGCAAGAGCCCTATTTCGAAAACGGCGTGCTCGCGTGGCGCGATGGTGTTGCCGAATCACTGGACGACAGCATTATCCGTCCAATCAGTAATCCTTTTGCACCGGACGGCGGCTTAAAACTATTACAAGGCAATTTAGGTCGCGCCGTGATCAAAACCTCCGCAGTCAATGCCGATAATCGCATCATTCGTGCGCCTACTCTGGTATTTGAAAGCCAAGCTGACTTGCAATTGGCATTTAAAAATCACGAGCTGGATGGCAAAGACTTCATCGCCGTTGTGAGATTCCAAGGCCCCAAAGCCCTCGGTATGCCAGAGCTGCACAAACTCACGCCACCGCTTGGCGTACTTCAAGATCGCGGGCAGAAAGTCGCTCTGGTGACCGATGGCCGGATGTCCGGCGCGTCGGGCAAAGTTCCTGCAGCAATCCATGTCTCGCCGGAAGCACTGGATGGCGGCTTAATCGCCAAAATTAAAAGCGGCGACATCATCACCCTCAATGCAATAACCGGCGACTTAAGATTAGAAGTCACCGAGGAGGTGCTGGCCGCACGCGAAAATGCAACTCGCCCTGACATAGAAGCCGAAAACTGGCTGGATTTTTTCGCCGTCGCACGTGACAATGTCGGGCGAGCAGAGCTCGGAGCAACGTGGCTCATAAAAGACGTGGATTATTGATCCGGCCCACCCAAACATAAACCCACTCATCCAAAATTTAATCTGCCAACGTACTTTTATAATCCTTTAAGCAAATATGTACAACAGCTCAATTCCCATTCTCCAGCGCTATCTCAGCCAACTGACTGGCATGTTGGTTCAAGCACAGGAACATTTGACGGTCAATGAAACCGATTTTTTGCGCAGCCGCCTCGCACCGGATATGTTTCCGTTGTGGCAACAGGTTTTGATTACCATCCGTTTTAGTTTACGAGCAAGTGCACCGTTGGCAGGATGCCCAATACCGCAAATCGACTTTCATGAAAAAAGCTTCAACCAGCTGCACCATGACACTAAAGAGGCTCAAAAATTTCTGAACCAACTCACGCCTGAACAATTCACGGCGAATGCCGATGCAATTATTTATCACCAAGCCGGTCAAGCTGTACATGAAATGCCGAGCTCTGTTTATTTACAACATTACGCCTTGCCCAACTTCTTCTTTCACCTCACTTGCGTGTATGCGATTTTGCGCCAGCAAGGCGTATCATTAGGTAAAAGCGATTTTGATGGGTTTCATCAATACAACTAAGATAATGGCATGTCACCTTGTCGTACCGATTCGGATCACTTTAATGACACATTGCAACCAACCGCGCCAATCCACTTTTTAAACTAAACCACGACAGGTACAAAATAATGATTAAAACAGCGATTCGCTTATTTTTGGTCAGCAGTCTTTTTTCACTGAATCTTAATTCAGCCAGTGCAAAAGAGTTCGTACAATTAGGAAGTTTACCCAACCCATTTGAAAAATTTACAACGGCACCGAATGAGCCGTTGTTATTCTTATCCAATCCAAAATCGTTTACAGTTAAACGAGAATCATATGGTTCGACTAATGTCACAAATGAAATGCATGAAAGAGAAATCATCGGCACCTGGCAAATGAACGGTGCATCCTTCATGGTTATTAGAGTAACTCA
>JBIKPB010000270.1:0-2517 GCA_044357705.1 Formosimonas sp.
GTTCCATATGGCTTAAGTGAGGTCTTTTCATGGCAACTTTCGATTTGGTGATTGAAGTCAACCATGTGATGCCTCACTTGGCCTTTTTCAATCTGCGAAAATTGCTATTCGTACTTTAATTCACCGACCTATATTCAAAAATATGTCTCACATCAAGCAAATGTGAATGAGTTAATTCCTTTAAGTAAAATTGTTAAAGAACATATTGCTGGACAACTAAAAGCACAAGAAAGCTTTCCCGAACAAATTGTAAACTCAATAGTAACAATTACTAATGCTGTAGCTAACTCACGAAATGGATTTAGCGAGTCTCATTTTAATGATGATGCAAGTAAATGGTTAGCTATATTTGCAAGGGATTTAACAAACTCTATTGGGCGATTACTCTTACATTTCCTTTAATTTAGAAATTAGTTTTTCAAGCTTCCAGTAAGGCATATTACGCAATTCAAATCAGTTATTCAAAAAGTTGCGGATAATGTTTTTGACATATTGAAGGTTTAACAAGTTACTTGTCAACTAAGCCCGCATCAACGTTGACTTACCAAACAAGCTATCTACCAAGTCCACCGCTAATAACGCCGTTTGATTTTTAATGTCATACGCAGGGTTGACTTCCATGATGTCGAGCGAAGCGAGCAAGCCGGTATCCGCAATCATCTCCATGCACAATTGCGCTTCGCGGTACGATGGACCACCGGCGACGGTCGTCGCGACACCCGGCGCAATCGCAGGATCAAGAAAATCAACATCAAAACTGACGTGCAAATGCGTGTTGTCATCCAAGTCTTTGAGGGCTTCCGTCATCGTGTGTTTGATGCCCATTTCGTCTAGATAGCGCATATCAAATACTTCCAAGCCGACTTGATGCACGAATCGCTTTTCGCCTTCATCGACGCTGCGAATGCCGACTTGGCGGATGTCTTTGAAATCCATTGCCGGTGTTGTGCCGCCAATGCGGGTTAAAACATCAGGGCCATAACCGCATAAAACCGCAACAGGCATCCCGTGAATGTTACCGGTCGGTGTTAAATCGTTGGTGTTGAAGTCGGCATGTGCATCGAGCCAAATCACGCGCAGCTTTTTAACTTGATCACGACAATAGCGCGCTACGGCAGTGATCGAGCCGATGCCCAAGCAATGATCGCCACCCAATACGATGGGAAAGTGCCCAGCGTTAAGTTCGGCGTACATTGCATCGTGCAGGCTTTCGTTCCACGCCTGAACTTCGGCCAAATGACGATAGCCATCGACCGGAGGCAACCACGGATTGGTAGGGCCTGCCAGGTTACCCTTGTCCAGAACGGTGTGGCCGTGTTCAGCCAGTACTTCACGCAAATGTGCCACACGCAAGGCTTCAGGCCCCATTGATGCACCGCGTGAGCCGGCGCCGATATCAGTGGGTACGCCGATTAAACTGATGGTTTTACTCATGATAGTTACCTCTATAAACAGTATGTGATGATCTTACCACGCGCTTTGCCCAACATTAAAGTAGCGTGATTCAGGGTGAGAGAAATAAAAGCCCGATACCGATGAAGCTGGCCACATGGCGAGACTTTCGGTCAGGCTCATGCCGATGTCTTCGGCTTTTAATACTTTAAATAAATCAGTTTTGATCGTGTGCTCAGGGCAAGCAGGGTAGCCGGGGGCTGGGCGGATGCCGCGGTATTTTTCTTTGATCAACTCGTGCGCGGTGAGCGATTCGTCGGGCGCGTAGCCCCAGTCGTCTTTACGGACTTTTTCGTGCAGATATTCAGCGAATGCTTCGACCAAACGATCAGCGAGTGCTTTGAACATGATTGAGCCGTAGTCATCGAATTCGGCTTCCATTTTTGTCAGACGATCATCCATGTCTAAACCCGCAGTTACGGCAAACATGCCAATGTAATCTGGCGTTTCACCCATCGGTGCAATGTAATCGGCGAGCGACATATTCGGTCGCGGAACACCGTCGATCACTGGTTTTTCGGCAAGTTGACGCGCAGGATTCCAGCGCAAAAGCTCGGTCGTACCATCCACGTCAAACAACGCGATTTCATCGTCGTTAGTCGACGCGGCAGGGTAGAGGCCATAAGCGCCTTTGGCGGTCAGCCATTTTTCATCGACGATTTTTTGCAACATGGCCTTTGCATCAGCCAAAACGCGACGCGCTTCAACACCAACCACTTCGTCATCCAAAATTGCCGGATACGGTCCAGCTAAATCCCACACTTGGAAAAACGGAGCCCAATCAATGTAGGGCACCAGTTTGGCAACGTCCATTTCCTCGATCACTTGTAAACCTAATTTACGCGGTACTGGCGGCGTGTAATTCGCCCAATCGGTTTTGAATTTATTGGCGCGCGCAGCTTTGGGTGAAATTTGCGTCACGCCTTTTTTGTTTGCATGCTGTTGGCGTACGCGCTCATATTCGGCATTGTGTTTTGCCATAAACTCATCACGGGTATTCGGCGACAACAGTTGTTGCAGTATCGTCACTGAGCGTGACGCATCGGCAACCCAAACCACAGGGCC
>JBIKPB010000051.1:0-9006 GCA_044357705.1 Formosimonas sp.
GAATCTTCTTCAAAATTGCCTTTCGTAGTTTAATTCACCTTAATTTAAAAGAGTATCCGTATGAGCGCATATCAAATCCGCACCATTCAATCCATCAATAAGAAAAACGCGGAGCTCGCGCTCGCCGTACCACAGGTTATGGAGCATCGTTTAACACGCATGGCTTTAGCTGATCAAAACCTATCGAGCCGTGATCGAAAAGAGTTTAATCAAATGAGTCATGAAAAATTGACTGCATTTAATGCATCTTGGCAGGCCATGTTTGCGCAAACGATGCATGTCAATCAGATGTTATGTACTTCATTTATTCGGGCAATGTGGTCACCGTGGTGGGGTGGTCAGTCTGCTGCCAATGCTTTTTCATCACAACTCAATAATGCAGCGTTGAGTATCATGGATAAGGGGCTTGCACCTGTCCATCGTACCGCAACGGCAAACGCCAAGCGATTGGCAAAAACCAAGTTGCGATGATGCTATTTATGTTTGGCAACTACGATTGAGTCTGAATTTATGAAAGGGAGAATAATGGCTTTGGTTGACTCAAACGATACGATCGGTTGGTTCGTAATTGAGCTATTTTGTATCCTATTGCAGTCGCTTGCTTGATGTATTCTGAGTATGATTTCTGTCTGATGCATTTCCTGTAAAAAATACGCGGTCAATTAGGGTGTATTGCTATACTAACGCCTTTGTTGACCCTGAAAAGCCTTGTGATGAATCTTGTAGTACAAACCAACGTTGATTTAACTTCTTTCAATACCATGGGTTTTGCGGTGAAAGCCAAGCAATACTTGGCGATCCATTCGGCAAGTGCACTGTCGGCTTACTTTAAAGCGCAGCCTGATACACCGTGCTTTGTTTTGGGTGGCGGTAGTAACTTGGTGTTGACGCGAGACATTGAACCAACGGTTTTACACATGCAAACACGAGGCATTGCAGTGTATGAGGAAACCGATTCGTATGTCGTGGTCGGTGTGCAAGCAGGTGAAGTGTGGCACGATTTTGTCATGACAACGGTCACTCGTGGCTGGATGGGGTTAGAGAATTTGGCTTTAATCCCAGGTTCCGTCGGTGCGTGTCCTGTGCAAAACATTGGTGCGTACGGTGTTGAGGTCAAGGATACCTTACTCAAAATCAAAGCATGGGATCGCTTGAACAACCTGTGGGTTTGGTTGGAAAATGCGGATTGTCAATTTGCCTATCGTGACAGTATTTTTAAACACGCCTATTTAGATGCTGCAAAAACCCAGCCGCGTTATGTCATCAGTAAAGTATTTTTTAAGCTACTCAAGGATAAATCGCAGTGGCAACCTAAAATTGCTTATGGTGATGTGGCGGTAAGTGTCGCCCAGATTGCCGGAGATCAAGAGCTTACTGCGGCGCATGTTGCGCAAGCGATTATCGAAATTCGCAGCAGTAAATTGCCCGATCCTAAGGTTTTGGGTAATGCTGGCAGCTTTTTTAAAAATCCTGTTGTGACAAACGATGTTGCCGCCGTTTTAAAGGGAAAATATCCCAATATCCCAATGTACGCTCAACCCAATAACGAGAGCAAAATTGCCGCAGGTTGGTTGATTGAGCAGGCCGGTTTCAAGGGATTGCGTGATGGTGAAGTCGGTGTGTACGATAAACAGGCTTTGGTACTGGTGCATTACGGTCAGGGTAATGGTGCACAATTGATGGCACTGGCACAACGCATTTCAGCACAAGTACTCCAAAAATTCGATGTACTGATTACGCCAGAGCCAATTGTTTATTGAACAAGTGAGTGGCATGCCTGCTAAATATCGGTTGTAACTTTGTGTACGAGTTACTTGCGTAATTCATTGATTAAGCTACTCTCCGTATCGTTTGAACTTAATGCACCAATTTTTACGACACGGTTTTTTGCTAGACCTTGAATGTATGGCGATAGGTCTTAAATTATTTTTGCACGCTCGTTCGCTATCTAAAATCAGTATCTTTTGGTAGAATGGCATCCAATTGTTGCTAAAAATATTCTTTAATATTTTTGGCTAAAGTGATTGAGTGCTGGAAATTTTAAACCGTACAAAATCTCAGCAACCCTTATAAAAACGCAGGAGTCCATGTGCGACCGATATTTTTAGATTTTGAACAGTCTGTGGCCGAGTTAGAAGGCAAGATTGAAGAATTGCGCTTGGTACAAAGTGATTCAGCAGTGGATATCTCGGAAGAAATTTCACGTTTGAAGAAAAAAAGCGATGAGTTGACCAAAGATATTTACAGCAAGCTCACCTCATGGCAAGTCTCACAAGTAGCGCGCCATCAGCAGCGCCCTTATACGCAAGATTACATCAACGAAATTTTCACTGACTTTCACGAGTTGCATGGCGATCGCAATTATGCCGATGATTTGTCGATTGTTGGTGGTTTGGCGCGATTTGACGGTCAAGCCTGTATGGTGATCGGCCATCAAAAAGGACGCGATACCAAAGAGCGCGCGATGCGTAACTTCGGTATGCCTCGTCCAGAGGGCTATCGCAAGGCCTTACGCTTGATGAAAGTTGCTGAAAAGTTCAAATTGCCAGTATTTACGTTTGTCGATACACCGGGCGCATATCCGGGCATCGGCGCAGAAGAGCGCGGTCAATCCGAAGCGATTGGTCGCAATTTATTTGAAATGGCGCAACTCAATACACCGATCATCGCCACGATCATTGGTGAAGGCGGTTCGGGCGGCGCGTTGGCGATTGCGGTGGCCGATACGGTCATGATGATGCAGTATTCGACTTATTCAGTGATTTCGCCCGAAGGTTGCGCGTCGATTTTGTGGAAAAGCGCCGATAAGGCCTCGGAAGCTGCAGAAGCTTTGGGCTTGACCGCGCCGCGCATCAAACAACTTGGCTTGATCGACAAGATCATCGGTGAGCCGGTTGGTGGTGCACACCGTGATTATAAACACACGGCTCAATTGCTAAAAGTCGGTTTGGCCGATGCGTTAATGCAGGCACAAAGCATGCCAATTAAAGAGTTGCTTGAAGTACGCATGAATCGCTTGATGGATTATGGCAAGTACTCCGAAAAATAACTTCAATGTGAATGATGATGAACGCGGTGGCAACACCGCGTTTTTGTTGCGTCTGATTCAGCAAACATTGCCAAAAGACAAGTTGGCGATCGCGGTCAGCGGTGGTTTGGATTCGATGGCGTTATTGAATGCGACTTTGATGATCGCGCGTGAACATGATCTAAAGTTGACGGCATTTTATGTGCATCATGGTTTACATATACAAGCCGACGAGTGGTTAAGCCATGTTGAGCAGTTTTGTATTGACCATCAAATCGACTTTGCGGCACGTTATTTGAATGCTGACACCCGACAAAATGCGCAAAGCATTGAGGAGTGGGCGCGCCAAGGTCGCTATGCGGCTTTGGCTGAAATGGCAATCGCGCACAGCATCAAAGAGGTTTGGTTGGCGCAGCACGAAGATGATCAGATCGAAACTTATGTGTTGCAGCACGCTCGTGGCGCTGGCGCACGTGGTTTGTCAGCGATGCCGGCAATATTTGATAAGAATGGTTTGCGATGGCAACGCCCGTGGTTGTCGGTGACGCGTGCGCAAATTGCTTCCTATGTGGCTGAACAACAGCTTGCGCACATTCATGATCCTTCTAATGACGACTTGCGCTTTGCACGTAACTCGGTGCGATTGGATGTGCAAAAAATGAGCTTGAGTGAACGGGCTCACATACTCAAGGCCATTGCACTTGCGCAAAACCAAACCCAGCAAGAGGATGTGTGGGCTCAACAGATTTTAGATGCGCATCGTGCATCTCATCGCCCAGAGATCGCTGAGTGTTCGCGCCTTGTGGATTTGCACCTGTCGGATTATTCGGTTGAGAAACAGGCGATTTTATTGCGGGCATGGTTTGCGAGCATGAACTGGCGCATGCCCAGTCGTGCGACTTTGGCAGATTTGTGTCGACAGTTATTGAGTGACCGTGTAGATCAACACATGTGTTGGCGGCATGAGGATGGCTTTGCTGTTGCTCAGTTTCAAAACGCTTGGATTGCTGCGCGCGTATTGCCGATGGGGCAATGGTTTTTGACCGAAGATTTGCAACAGTGGGTGCAGAATGAACGTTTGACTTTACGTACGCGGGTCGGAGGCGAGCGTATTCGATTGCATCCACAACGTTCTCGTAAGTCGCTGAAGCAAGCCTATCAGGAGAAAAGCGTCGCACCCATGCTACGCGGTCAACTGCCATTGATCTATCGTGGCGACGACTTGATTTATGTTGTGGGTGTGGGCGCGAATGTGGATGCTCCGTCAGAGGTTTAGAAGCCGAGTTTTTAGTTCAGATATTTAAGTCGTTTGTTTCAATTTAGCTTTCCACACCGCAACATCCAAGTTTTCTATATAGCGAATCAGATTCGACCAAATTGGATGATAGCCAAATCCGCCTTGGCGCATTTCGGCGATGGCATCGGCTTTGGCCCAGTCTTGTACCACGATGCGATAGATGGCGGTCATCATGCCGGTTCGGTCTGCGCCATGTTTGCAGTGCAATAAGACCGGTTGTTGCTCTGGGTTGGTTGAAAGGCGTAAAAAGGCCAAAACATCTTCATCTTTGACATGCCAAGTATTGAAAGGAATTTGCATGTACTGGACACCCATTGTCGGTACGATTCGCTCGTTTCCGTTGTTTGCACGCAAAGAGACGACAGTTTTAATTGGCTTACCCTGCGGCGTTAAAAACGTAGCTTGATTGAGTTCAGTCAAACCACTGGCTAAAGGTTGTGCTGAACGAAATAAAGTCGGTGATACTTGGTGCAGATTGGGCAGTCCGGCGACCGAAATCGGTTTCGCCCATGTGCTTGGTCGTTGTTCAATGGGTAAGCCTTGTTGCACCGTACATGCGCTGAATACCAAAACGAACAAGGCCGGAGCAAGGCGTTGCGAGATCATGAGCGTGTACCAAACATAAATTGACGAGCGATTTGTGATTTGAGTACTGGAAATGCATTGAGTAAAGCAAAACCCGCACTGCGTAAATGTCCGATGCCAAAATCGCTAAAAAATCCACGTGCCAATGCATCCGTAATGCGTACTGTTGCCGAGCGATCCTGTTGGCGTTGATGAATGAAAGCATTGAGCGCTTGCGCAAGGGTTGGTTGCTCATTCAATGATTGATTCAGCACGAATGCATCACGTAAACCCAAATTAAAGCCTTGTCCTGCAACAGGATGCAATGTTTGCGCTGCATTGCCAATCGCGATGCGGGTTTTGGAGTGCAATTCGGGTGGGCGTTTGAGACCGAGTGGAAAAGCAATACGGGGGCTGACATGATTGATGCGACCGGTTAAATGGCGTATGGCTTGGTTGAGCTGAGCGATAAAATCGATATCAGATGCACCTTGAAGCTCAGCTGCGCGCGCACGCTCCATGCACCAAACCAAGTTAAACGTTAAACCGTCATTGCTCGCGGGCAGCAGGGCGCACGGGCCTTCGGCGGTAAATCGTTCCCACGCCCAAGCCGGCTTGGCCGTGGCGAATGTGACATTGGCAATCAGAGCGGTTTGTTTGTAGTCGTGCTGCGCGAGATCATTATTTTGAAACAAGCCGCCTTCGGCATGTACGAGTAAATCGCTTTGCAGGATTTGGCCGTTGCTGAGTGTGAGTTGGCAATGCTGCTCTGATTCGGTCAGCTCGGTAATACTGGTCGGACGGATCATGGTAATCTTGTCTTGAGATGTGACCAGGCGTGTTAATTGCGTGACCAACTCTCCGTAGCGCACGACGGCACCGAGCATCGGTGCGTCTAAATCATCATGGTGCAGTTGCGTGTGTCCCCACGCATTGTACTCGCTGATGTGAATGTGTTTGATCGACGCGTGTGCGACATGCGTGATGTCTAGACCTAAGCGTTTTAAAACTTGCATGCTGCCATACGAAACCGCCAAACTGCGTGAATCTTGCCCAGCGACTGTCATCTCAACTTTATCGATGAGTGTGACAATTGCGCCTGAGGCCGCACGCATGAGTGCTAGGCTTAGGCCAACGGGGCCTGCTCCGACAATGATTGTGCGCGTATTACGATCCATGTGGCTCCTGACGGTGCTTCATTAAATATTCAATGGCGTCTATTTCAACAGGTACATCGCGCGTGGTTAATTCGCAGCCGTTGGCGGTAACGATGGCATCATCTTCGATGCGAATACCGATGTGCCAGAATCGTTCGTCTACACCTTCGGTGGGGCGAATATACAAACCCGGCTCAATTGTCAGCATCATGTTTTCGCGCAAATCACGCCAAATCGTTTGTCCATCGTGCTGTCCTGTACTGTAAGCACCGCAATCATGCACATCTAATCCGATCCAATGCCCCGTTCGATGCATGTAAAAGCGCTGATAGGCACGGCTCTCAATCGCGTCATTTACGTTACCGACAATATTTCTGTCGAGTAAGCCCAGATCCAACATACCTTGAGTCAAGACACGCACCGCGGCATCGTGCGGTTGCATGAATGTTGCGCCAATGTGCGTTGCTGCGATGGCGGCTTTTTGTGCGTCCAACACGACTTCATAAACCGCACGTTGTGCGGGTGAGAATTTACCGTTCACGGGGAATGTGCGGGTGATGTCACCAGCGTAATTGCCGTATTCTGCACCTGCGTCGATCAGGCATAAGTCACCGTCTTTCAAAGTCGAAAAGCCGGCACGATAATGCAAAACACAAGCATTTGCACCGCTGGCGACAATCGAACTGTAGGCTGGATATTGGGCGCCGGCACGAGCGAAGCTGTATAAAATATCGGCTTCTAAATCGGTTTCTAACATGCCGACACGGCAAGTTTGCATCGCGCGAATGTGACCGGCAGCAGAAATACGACCGGCAGCACGCAGCCATTCAAGCTCTGCATCGTCTTTGGTCAAGCGCATTTCATCGGTCAATGCATAAATGTCGCGCAAAGTCGGTGGTGTTGTCGCACCGTTGCGCGAGGCGGCACGCGCTGTGTTTAACGCTTGACGTAAGGTCACGTCTAAATCGGCGTTTTCGAGCAAAGGGGCAAAAATTGCCGGTTGGTTGGCAAAAAACGTCGGTAAATGTTCGCTCAATTCCTCGATCGGCAATGCAAGATCGACACCAAAATGCGCTTGTGCCGCCTCGGGACCGAAGCGATAGCCATCCCAGATTTCACGCTCTTCACTTTTGGTACGGCAAAACAGTACTGATTTTTGACTGTCGGCATCGGCGATTAACAGCAACAATGCTTCTGGCTCATTAAAACCAGTCAGATAAAAAAACGTGCTGTCGGCACGGTAGTCATAATGGGCATCGCGATTACGGATGACTTCAGGAGCGGTTGGAATGAGCGCAACGCCGCCGCCCAAAGATTGCATGGTTTGCATTAAACGGCTGCGGCGAGCAATGTGGGCGGCAGGGGAGAATGCTTGCAGATGGAGTGGTTTCATGAGCTGATTTTATCTGAATAACTGAGCGAGAACAACACTCGAATGGTTTGAGGATCATTAATGCTCTGTTTATGAATATAAAAAACGCGAGTGTTCAACTCGCGTTTTTAGGGGTAAAGATTTTGTAATCTGAGTGATCAGAATTTAAACCTTAGGTGAATCGTTACCTTTGATCGCATCGGCTGCATCATGTGCTGCTTCTTTTACATCTGCTTTGATTTCAGCGGCTTTTTCTTTTACCGTTTCAGCAGCATCGCTTGCGGCTTCTTTGACTGAGCGTGTTGCTTTGCTGGCTGCATCGGAAATGTCTTCGCCTAAATCCGATAACTTGTCGCCGGCTTTATCCAACAAACCTTTTGCACCGCCTGCTTCATCATAATCCGCTTTGAGTTCGGCTGCTTTATCTTGTACATCGTCTGCTGCCTCTTTAACCGTGTTCACTGCTTTATTGGCGAGGTCTTTGATTGAATCTAAAATGCTCATCGTGTACTCCTTAAAGTTAATCATAAAATTGATACCCGAGTCATTGTAGCAGGGTCGTTTAAATTATGTTGAGCGTGATACAAATACTTAAAAAGATAACAGAATCACGACTAAAATAGCAGTTGTAGCGCATCATGCCTCGACTTACGGTATAGTAGCGCTCATTGTATTTTTTATGATTTTTGTCATGCACCGCTTACCGCACGCTCTCCTTTTAATCGTACTCGCCTTGCAATGGCCGCTGTGGTCGGGCTATTGGGATATTCGTACCAGTAAGGTTGAAATTGAAAAGCAAGAAAAAATCAACCAAGAGTTGGTTTATCACAATGCGGCTTTACAGGCAGACATTCAAGACCTTAAAGATGGTAACGATGCGGTACAAGAACGGGCTCGGTTGCAATTGGGTATGGTGAAAAACAATGAGGTTTTTGTTCAAGTGATGGATCAACCTTCACAACTCAAGCCTGAAACAGCTGTTGTACCCGCCAATACACCGAATACTTCAACTCCTGCAACTTCAGCGATAAAACCTTAAATTAGATGGCGTGATTTTCAGCCAAGATAATGTTGCCCTCAGAGGTCGCTCGCTCCATTGAATAATGGACGAAAATGCCGAATAAATCGGGATATCTTTTATTTCTGCCAATGCTTGCCGAATCGGCATGCCTTCGTTATATCCATAATCTGAAACAAAACATGCGCAGCCTGCGCGTTGTGCCGCCCAGACATCGTTCATTGAGTCACTTACCCTGAGTGTTTGATTGGGTGCGACACCGAGTTTTGCACAAGTGTGTAAAGGGGGGCGGGATTCGGCTTTTTAAGCGTAAGCGTATCGCCGCATACAATGTTGCCAACCAAGTTGCTCAAGTAGCGCTAGCGTGAATTTACAGGGCTTGTTGGTCACGACGGAGATTGGGTGACCGGCCACCAAATGCAGTGTGCGCAACGTTGCCTCGACAACATCATCAGCAGTCGTTGATTGACCATTGACTCGATGGTAGTGTGCAGCAAAATGCGCGCCGGTTCATACTTGAGCCAGCTCAGCACGCATTTGATCAATCACGGTTTTATAATCGGGTGCATT
>JBIKPB010000271.1:0-2503 GCA_044357705.1 Formosimonas sp.
TGGGCGTGCGACACCAATTGCATATGAAATCTGGATCAAGCAACGTTCTGCCAAACCTGCGGCAACGATGTTTTTGGCGACATAACGGCCGGCGTAAGCGGCTGAGCGATCGACTTTAGAGGGATCTTTGCCCGAGAATGCGCCACCGCCATGAGGTGCAGCACCACCGTAAGTATCGACAATGATTTTACGACCCGTCAATCCGCAATCACCTTGTGGGCCGCCGATGACGAAGCGGCCGGTTGGATTGACGAGAAATTTGATGTCGCTGGTGATCAATTCCGATGGCAGAATCGGCTTAATGATTTCTTCGATCACGCCTTCGCGGACGGTTTCGAGCGACACATCGGCGTGATGTTGTGTGGATAAAACCACGGTGTCAATTCCGACCGGTTTGCCGTTTTCGTAACGAATCGTCACTTGTGATTTGGCATCTGGACGCAACCAAGGCAAGCGGCCATCGCGGCGGATGTCGGCTTGACGTTCGACCAAACGGTGCGCCAAATGAATTGGTAAAGGCATCAGTTCTGTGGTTTCGCGGCAAGCGTAACCAAACATCAGACCTTGATCGCCCGCACCTTGATCGAGATTGTCATCGTGTGCGGCGTCTACGCCTTGGGCGATGTCGGGTGATTGTTTGTCGTAAGCGACTAAAACCGCGCAGCCTTTGTAGTCAATGCCGTAATCGGTATCGTCGTAGCCAATGCGTTTGATGGTGTCGCGCGTGATATCGATGTAGTCGATAACGGCGGTTGTTGTGATTTCGCCGGCTAATACGACCAAACCGGTGTTGCATAAGGTTTCGGCGGCGACGCGTGCGGTAGGATCTTGTTCGAGAATCGCGTCCAAAATCGCGTCAGACACTTGATCGGCGACCTTGTCTGGATGACCTTCTGAAACGGACTCGGATGTGAAAAAATAGTTTTTGCTGCTCATGATAATCCTCAAATAAAAAAGGGTTGGGCGCGCTGTTGGAATCATAATAGCCCGAGCAGCGACGCTTTAACGGTGGAGAACTTGCGTCCTCGCAGTACTTTTCTTGCCCCGTAAGTTGTCGTTAAACCAGCAAGAAATGGTATTATACAGGCTTTGGTAAAACTTGTAAAAGGCGTTATTTTATGTGGGTAAAGTGGTTGCTTAGATGCTTGTCGATCTTGCCTTTGTCGGTTTTACGTGTGATTGGCGGTTGGGGCGGTCGTTTGGTTTATCGCTTTGACGAACGCTATCGCAAGCGATTGCAAATCAACGCGACACGTGCCGGATTCGATACGTCGGAGTTTTGGACTGACGCGGCAGCACACATGGGGCAAAGCGTGATGGAGTTGGCGCATATATGGACACCGCGCGTCGATGGTTTGCTGAAAAAAACTCAAGTCAAAGGGTGGGACGATGTTTTGGCCGTTCAAGCTCAGGGCAAGGGCGTTTTGATGTTGACGCCACATATTGGTGCATTTGAGTTGTTATCATTGTGGATTGGACAACAGGCGTCGTTTACAGCGATGTATCGTCCACCCAAACAAGTGTACATTTCTGATGCGATGCTGACTGGGCGGCAAAAGTTCAACGTAAATATGGCTTCCGCCGATGTCAAAGGCATTCGCACCATGTTGCGCGCTTTAAAAAACGGCGAGTTAGTTGGCTTGTTGCCTGATCAAGTGCCCGGTTCTAAAGGAGAAGCAGTGATCGCGAATGTATTTGGTACACCTGCTCTAACGATGACCTTACCGGCTAAGTTGCTCAAGCAAACTGGTGCGGCGTTGGTCACGATGTATGCGCGTCGCGTGGATGCGCCGCATCGTTTTGAGATCGAGTTTAAAATTGTGGATTTTGTTGCATCAACTGATGCGGTGGATGATGCGACACGTATCAATGATTTGATGGAGCGAATGATTCGCGCAGAACCAACGCAATATCTGTGGGGTTACAATCGTTATAAAAACGTCGATAATATGTTGGGGGAAAATTGATGTGGATGTCTAAAATCGGCGCAGCGGTATTGCGCAGCATGGGGCGTTGGCCGCAGTTCGTGCGTCACTACTTGGCTGAAGGGGTGTTTAGAGCGGTTTATCCATTTTTGGAGTTACGGCATCGCGTGGCGCGAGTCAATCTTCAAAAATGTTTTCCAGATTGGTCGGATGTGCAGGTCGAGCAAACCATTCGCGCACATATGCGCTATTTTAGCCATGCCTTGGTTGATCGCAGCTTGTTTTGGTTTGGCGATTTAAAAGCATTTGATCAAAATATTGTCAAAGTTGACGAGCATTATTTTTTGGATGCAATTGCGCAAAATCGACCGATTATTATTTTAGCACCGCATTTTGTCGGTTTGGATGTCGGTGGTCTAAGGCTGAATTTTGATCGTGAAATGGCGACGATGTATCAAAAGCAAGTCAATCCGGTGATGGATGATTTGATTCGTGAAGGACGCAATCGTACGGGGCAAGGTCACATGTTTTCTCGTAATGACGGTATTCGGGGGTTGGTCAAATTGTTGCGCAAAAAC
>JBIKPB010000272.1:0-2500 GCA_044357705.1 Formosimonas sp.
GCAGGAACGCTCAATGCGTAATCACCAAGACTGGCTTTAGTGGTTGCATCAAACAAACGCAGTTTGATGTTGTAATTACTGCCTTCGGCGGTCACGTTACCGACGACCAAAGCTTTCGCGCCTTTGGCCGACCATTCGGCAGGATTGGCGTTTTCGACGCCCGCGGTTGCGCCGCCGACGGGAAAGTTGATCAAACCGCCGCTGCGTGATAAGTCACTGCGGATCACATCGGTAATGTTCACCGGCGCACTACCTTCGTTGACAAAGTGAGTCGTTGCGACGGGTAAGCCGTTGCTGTCTTCAAAATTGAGTTCGCCTTGCAGTTGAGCATGAGCGGTCGTTGCACCGAGTAGTGCTGCTAAACCGACGAGACCGTGTTTGAATTTATGCTGCATGTAGTTCATTTTGTGCCTTTACTAAAACAGTGAGGTAAATAAAGTCGATATTGTTTAAAACCGTACGCTAAAACGCATCCCTCTGCTCATGGCCTCATCAGGAACAGGGCGGGGCAAATTGATACCGCGGATGATGTTTTCTAAAACCACTTTTTTATCCGCAGGTGTGATTGAAGCAACGATGTTCAAAATAGAGCCATTTGGAGCGACACGAAAACTCACGCTACCGGACGCATTTGACAAGCCTTGATTGCGACCACGACTCTCAATCATGGATTTTACTTTACCCACATAGCCGGAATCCATGCCGCCGGATTTTGCAGTACCCGTTCCACCTGCGACTTTACCCGCATTCCCCAATACCGAGTTGCGTGCGCTGTCATTGGCTGCCGTATTGGATTTGTTGGTTGGAGTGGGTTTGGTGGGTTGCGTTTTCGGCGTCACTTTGCTTTCAACGGGTGGCTCCTTGGGTTTTGCTACCGTTTTTTCAGGCTGGGTTTCCTTAACTGTCTTGGTTTCAATCTCTGCAGGCTCAACCGTTTCTTCAGTTTTAACGACAGGTGGCGTGGTTTCGTTGACTTCGAGTTGCTGTGTTGGTTCGGTCACGGGTTGCGGATTCAGCGCCGCGCCGAGACTTGCGGCATCCCACAGCTCAGTTTCGGTCGGCTTGGGTTGTACCCACGTTGCGCCCCACCAAAGCAGCCCACCCAAAAGCACGTGAACGGCAATGGCCAGTACAACTGAGCGCGGTTGAATATCGGATGATGACGAAGTATTTGATGTGGTCAATTTAGGCATAAAGTCCCAACACCATTATTTCGTATCATCTTGACGCAACAACAAGCCCACGCGCTGAACCTTGGCTTTTTTCAGTGCATCCATTATTGCCATGACATCACCATAGGGCATCGCTTTATCAGCAGCAAGTACAACCGGCTGAGGTTTGTTCGCAGTGGCTTTGACCACGTTGGCGACCAAGTCATCGACGTTGGCAAATTGTTGTGACGACGTGCTCAACTCACCTTTATCATTCATCTGAATCACTAAAGGCGGCTCTTGTGCAGCGGTTGCCGCACCCACGCTCGGTAGGTTCAATACTTTTGTTTGAATCATCGGCGCGACCACCATAAAAATCACGAGCAATACCAACATCACGTCAATATACGGCACGACATTCATCTCTGCGCGGGTACGGCGCACTCGGCGGCGTAAGGGTTGCAAGCGACTCATTTGTACTCCGTTGCTTGCAAAGTATTAGAAAAATCATCAATAAAGCTCTCATAGCGCAATGCCAAACGATCAACTTCAGCCGTATAGCGGTTGTACGCCAACACCGCTGGAATCGCCGCAAACAAGCCCAAAGCCGTTGCAATCAACGCTTCTGCAATCCCTGGAGCCACGCTTGCTAACGTACTTTGTTCCGCATTCGACAAACCCATAAACGCATTCATGATGCCCCACACGGTACCGAGTAAACCAATGTATGGCGAGACCGAACCGACCGATGCAAGGAAGGGTAGGTGAGCTTCGAGCGTATCGAGTTCGCGTTGAAATGCCGACTTCATCGAGCGCTGGGCGAATTCTAGCCGTGCATTAGTTTCGCCTTTCATTTCCTCAAAGCCTTGCATTCCGGCGACAAAAATCCGTTCCAAAGCACCGGCTTGATGACGATTTTGTAAAGAGCCCTGAAACAGATGGGATAACTGCTTTGAGGCTAAAAATTCGCGTTCAAACGACTCCGCCTGACGACGGGCCGTGCGAATCAGTGCACCTTTATGAAAAATGTAATACCACGACAAAATCGAAATCAACAGCAAAATCGCCATGATGCCTTGCACCAATGGGCTCGCATTAAGAATGAGTTGGAAAATGGATTGAGTATTGTTCATGTTCAAATATAAAAAATTATAAAGAACAAATTATACCGCAGTCCTTTGAAAGGAAAATGGAGGGCAGGGATTTTTAAGGCTCGGGGTATGTCTGGTAATGCTCCCTAAAAAAAGCGGTGTTTAGAAGTAGAAAAGTCCTTAAAATCTAAGCAAAGGAAATCTACGATGAAACAATCTAAATTCAGCGACAGCCAAATAGCAGCAATTCTTCAAGAG
>JBIKPB010000052.1:0-8965 GCA_044357705.1 Formosimonas sp.
CTTCGGGTGCTTTCCAGCGCATTTTCAAAAATGCCAATTCATCCATGCGTTCGTCGACCGATGGCGGTACCGGAATGCCATTGTCGTTTTGGTAGCGTAATGGATCTACGCTGGTTTTTTGACTGGTTAAGACCAATTCGTACAACACGGTCACGCGTTTACCCGCACCGATGTCACCGGCATCGACCGCATCATTGTTGAAATCTTCACGCTTGAGCTGGCGATTTTCGTAACCGATTTGACGCCATTCGCGCACGCGTGCAGGATTGAACTCAAGTTGCGCTTTAACGTCTTTGGCGACTGTGATCAAAGTTGAGCCCATTTCATCACCGAGAACCTTCTCAGCTTCGCGCACACTGTCGATATAACTGCTGTTACCGTTACCGATATCGGCGATTTGCTCCATCATCGCGTCATTGTAATTGCCGGTACCGAAGCCGAGTGTCGATAATGTGATGCCTTTTTCGCGCTCACGCTTGACGATGGCTTTGAGTTCTTCCGTGCTCGACACGCCCAAGTTAAAGTCGCCATCGGTGGCGAGTAAGACGCGATTGACATCACCTTTGACGAAATTTTGTGCCGCCATGTCGTAAGCGAGCTTGAGTCCAGCGCCGCCCGCTGTGCCGCCGCCCGCGGTCAAGTTGTCGATCGCACGATTGATTTTGGCTTTTTCCGAACCCGAAGTTGGCTCCAACACCACCGCCGTCGCACCGGCGTAGGTCACCAGCGCAACAGTGTCTTGTGGGCGCAGTTTATTCACCAGCATCTTTAAGCTTTTTTGTACCAACGGCAGCTTGTCAGCCGCATTCATTGAACCTGAAACATCAACCAAAAAGGTCAAATGCGACGCAGGCGCAGCTTTTTCATTCACACCGATCGCTTGGACGTTGACACGCAACAGGGTTTTTTCGGCATTCCACGGTGCGCGGCTGATTTCGTAATCCACGGCAAAGGGTGCGTTATCCAAACGCTGCGATTTTTTGGCTTCGGAAGGGAAATAATTGAGCAATTCCTCAACCCGCACTGCATCGGGTGGCGGCATTTGACCTTGGGTCAAGAAGCGACGCGTATTGGCGTAGCTGCTCGTATCGACATCGAGTGAAAAGGTTGAAACGGGTTGCTCGTTCGCTTGTTGAATCGTGTTGTCGGTAATTTTTTCGTATTGCTCTGTGTTACTGGGTGAGATTGCTGGGGCAGCAATTGCGCCACTTAATTGGGCTTGATTCCAACCGGCATGATTTGGCATTTTTTCGTATGCGATCGAGGCGTCACGAGTGATGGGTGCGGGCGCGGTGTTATATTGCGGCTTATTGGGAGCGGTTTGACAGGCTGCCAAAGCCAATGCACTCAACATAATGCTGGTACGCAGTGGATATTTCAATGCAATCATGGTATTTCTCCGAGAATGTTATGGGTTTGAGTTGAAGTCTAATACGCCATGCACAAAAAGCGTTTACCCAATTTGCACATTTTTATGCAATCCGTTAGAAACAAAAAGCCGCAAATGCGGCCTTTTGTCAGTGAACCAAGTCAAAAAACGATCACAATTACTCGCCGCGCACCGTGCCTTCACGACGTGAATCCGCGCCGCCCAAATAACCGTCCGGCGTTTTGATAATGGCGGACAAACCGCTGGTCATTTCACCTTCAACTGCATCGTGACCTTTCGCTTTGAGTTCAGGAATCAAAGCCGCTAAAGCCGTGCCTTTTTCGACTTCAGTTTTTGGACCGTTGCGGCTGCCGTAGTGTGGTGCATCGACGGCTTTTTGCGGATCCAGTTTGAAGTCGATAAGGTTGATCAAAGTTTGCGCGACATAACCGATGATGCGCGAGCCGCCCGGTGAGCCGACAATCATTTCGAGGTTTTTACCTGACTTGTCAAATACCAAAACCGGCGCCATGGACGAGCGCGGGCGCTTGTTAGGCTCGACGCGGTTGGCGATCAAGCTGCCGTCTTTATTGGTTGGTGTGAAGCTGAAATCGGTCAATTGATTGTTGAGCAAAAAGCCTTTGACGAATTGGCGCGAGCCGAATTGATCTTCGATCGACGTGGTCATCGAAATTGCGTGCCCGTTGGCATCGACAATCGAAACATTTGAGGTTGAAATGCGCTCAGGTGAGCCCAAATCGAGTTGTGCAAGCTTCGCACTTTCCGGTTCACCCGCAGGAGCAGTGCCGAGTGATTTGTCTTCGGTAATCAATACGGAACGTGTCGCAATGTATTTGGGATCGATCAAACCCTTGAGTGGTACTTTCACGAAATCCGTATCGGCCAAATATTTGCCACGATCGGCAAATGCCAAACGTTGCGCTTCAGAGAAGTAATGCACCGCTTGTACCGAATCGGGTTTCAATGCGCTCATATTGAAGCGCTCTAACGCGCCCAAAATCTGCAATACGGCAACGCCACCTGAACTCGGTGCGGTTGGACCGCAAATCTTGTACTGACGATAATCGCCGCATACTGCCGTGCGCTCTTTTGCTTGGTAGCTCGCCATGTCTTTGAGGCTCAAGCTGCCTGGATTGGTTGGGTGGTTGTTGACTTTATTGACGATGGCTTTAGCGATATCGCCTTTATAAAAACCATCCGCGCCTTTCGCTGCGATGGTTTTGAGTACTTGCGCGTAATCAGGGTTGGTTAATACCGTGCCGACCGCTTTGGGCGTCACGCCATCGGCTTGATAAAAGTAGGCTTTGGCTGCTGCATCTTGGGTCAGGTATTTTTCACCTGCTAATAATGAATTCAAACGCGGCGAAATCGCGAAGCCGTTGCTCGCCAATTTAATCGCCGGCTCAAAAAGTTCCGCCCACTTCAGTTTACCTTCTTTTTTATGTGCCAATTCGAGCATGCGCAATACACCGGGTACACCGGTCGAAGCACCACCGACAACGGCGTCATAAAAGGCTTTTTCGGCACCCGCGTCGGTCATGAATATTTTAGGATTGATTTTTGCTGGTGCGGTTTCACGACCGTCGTAGTTGTGAACTTTTTGACCGTCAAAGGTCAATAAAAACGCGCCGCCGGCCAAGCCTGATGATTGCGGCTCAGTCAAACCCAGTACGGCTTGTGCAGCAATCGCCGCATCGACTGCTGAGCCACCTTTGGCGAGGACTTGATATGCTGCATCGGTTGCCAATGGATTGGCGGTTGCCGCCATGAATTTTTTCGCCGCGACCGCTGTTTTGCCTTGCGCCATGCCGCTGGCGGCTTCGGGGTTGGCTGAGGTATCAAATGCGTGTGCGCCCATGCTCACGAGCATGCTTGCACTGATCAGTGCTGTAGTAAGTGATGCCAGTTTAAATTGAAAGGTCATTCGTGTCTCTCCTATGATTGATTTTATGAATGGCGTATTGCCGGCAAACGATAACAGAAAAGATCGTTGGGTAGCAAGGTGTGGTATATAACTTTTATGGGCAATTAAGGAAGGAGCGAATGGACAATGATTGCTCGGCGCGCACTGTAAACGGCGGCATCATGTTGTCATTTATACACCATTCAACAAGAGATTCAACCTTTATTTGGCAAAGGTAAAGTTGCCGATTACATCCCCGCATTGGCGCGTGTCGCGCCACGTCAGTTTGGCATGGCGATTGCGCTGGTCGATGGCCGGTATTTTTCGGTCGGCGATGCGGTTGTGCCATTCTCGATTCAGAGCATTTCCAAGTTATTCACGTTTGTGCTTGCGCTCAAATTGGTCGGCGACGACATTTGGCAGCGTATTGGGCGTGAGCCCTCGGGCAATGCATTTAATTCGATGGTGCAATTGGAAGCCGAACACGGCATTCCACGCAATCCATTCATCAATGCAGGTGCGTTGGTTGTGACCGATATTTTGACGCAACGTTATGCGCATCTCGATTTGGCCTTGTTGAACTTTTTGCGGCGTTTGACCGACGCGCCGGATTTGAGCTGGAATCGCGAAATTGCCAAAAGCCAACGCGATACGGCACATCGCAATATGGCAATGGCGTATTTCATGAAGAGTTTTGATAATTTCGTCAACACACCTGACTTGGTGCTCGACAATTATTGTCGGCAATGTGCGACGGAAATGAGCTGTAGTCAACTGGCACAAGCGGCGATGTTTTTGGCCAATGATGGTTTGGACATCGGTAGTGGTGAACAAGTATTGAGCATGGAGGCGGCTCGCCGCGTGAATGCTTTACTGCTCACTTGCGGCGCTTATGATGCCGCCGGTGATTATGCGTATCGGATTGGCTTGCCGATCAAGACGGGTGTGGGTGGTGGTATCGTCGCGATCGTACCGAATGTCGGCACGATCAGTGTGTGGGCACCTGAGTTGGATGCGAAAGGCAATTCGTTGATCGGCGGTTACGCGTTGGAGCGCCTGATGCAGCTCTCGGGTTGGGGGCGCATCTCGTTGGCGATGTAAAATAAATACGAAAAAAGTGAACTGCTATTTTTTCGCAGCGAAGTTAGCAATTTTGTTGGCAAACCCTGACAAAATTTACAGCAAAATCTCAGTAAAAAAGCGAGCCTTGGCTCGCTTTTTGTTTGACCGTATCAATTACGTGGCTTAACGATTCATCATGTTTAATTCATCCACCGCGTCGTTGTAGTCATCAATCGCATCATTGAGTTTGCTCGGATCTTTGCACGCTTCACGGCAGTGACCAGCCAATTCAGTCAAATCCGAAACGATGGAATTATAACGATCAATCATTGGTAATGATTTGTCTCCACTTGCTTTGCGTGCTGCGTGTTCGGTTTTGAGGCTGGCGACGCTGGCTTCCATATCAGCGAGGTTTTTATTGGTCGCTTCGATTTTGGCTGGATTTTTCAAATCCGCGTTGGAGTTGAATGCTCGACGATTTTCTCGGTCGAACCCATGGCTTGCCATGTGTGCATTTCAAGCAATTTGCCTTCCGCTTTGAATTTGGCTAAAGTTTTTGTCTTCGCGGTACGGTGCGAGGAGGTTTTTACCTTTAGTACCGTTGTCATCTTGGTATTTTTTCGACTTGTTGTAATCGACCAACTCTTGCCATGCCGGCAGATACTGTTCAACGGCAGTGATCAATTCGTTGGCAGCTTAGTCGATTTCGGGCGTTTGACCCGCCATTGCAACTGCGGCTTTAAGATTCTGTATCGTGCCGCTGTCAAACGTATGCGTGTCTGTACGAATGGCTTTGAAATCACCTTTCGCAACTTTTTCTGCGTCGCGGGCACGCCATTTAAAAGATAAAAAAGCATACCCAATTGCTTGATCGACTAAGCAGGTATGTTGCTTTGAGTCATGGATAAGGCCTGTGCCAAATCCGCGAGCAAAGGCTCGGTCGCAGGCAAAATCGGCTGCGTGTCTACTGCTTCCACCGCGCCATTGTTGAGTGTCAGTTTTTGCCAATGCAAGGCTTGATTTTCACGACCGTGCGGTTCGCCCGTCCATTCACGGATGATCTGAAAATGCAGCGAAACATGGGCATGTGGATAAACGTGTTCGACAATCCGCCAATGTGTGGAAGGGCCAATTTGCACGCCGAGTTCTTCGTGTAGCTCGCGTGCCAGTGCTTGGTGTACTGACTCGCCGGATTCTAATTTACCGCCGGGAAACTCCCAGTAGCCGGCCATCGGTTTGCCTGTGGGACGCTGCGCAAACAGTATTTCACCTTGCGCATTACACAATACGCCCACGGCAACGTCAATGATGTTTAAAGTTTGGTCGTTTGTCATTTCACCGCCGTACGCAAGTGTTCGCCCACCCATTGGCGTGCGAAATGCTGAGCCACACGCGCTGAGCGTGAACCGCGCTCCAGTGTGAATTGCAAAGCGGCTTCGCGCAATGATGCTTTTTCGGTGTCGGTGTTGGCGCTCCAGCCGAGCCGAGCGACCGATTGATTGACAATGGTCAAATAGTCGTCTTGCTTGAATGGATAAAAACTCAGCCATAAGCCGAAACGCTCGGAAAGGGCGATTTTTTCTTCGACCGTTTCGGATGGATGCAACTCTTCATCGGAGGGGTGGCTGTAGCCGATGTTGTCCGAGCTGTATTCGGGCAATAGATGGCGGCGATTCGAGGTCGCATAGACCAATACATTTTCGGCATAACCGCTGAATGAGCCATCAAGCACGACTTTAAGCGCCTTATAACCAACATCTTGATGCTCAAATGACAAGTCATCACAAAACACGATAAATCGCTCAGGGCGATTGCGGATCAAGTCGACGATGTGCGGTAGGTCATGCAAATCCGATTTCTCGACTTCGATCACGCGCAGACCTTGATCCGCGTATTGCTTCAAACACGCACGTACCAAAGAAGATTTACCCGTGCCGCGCGCACCGGTGAGTAGCACATGATTCGCTGGTAAGCCGCGCACAAACTGCTCGGTGTTGTGGATCACGGCTTGTTTTTGTCGATCGATTGCGGTCAACTCAGACAGGTCAAACAAGCGCGGATTGGTTAAGCCGTGCAAGACGCCGCGACCATGGCGGACATGCCACGCGTAAGCATGCGCCGACCAATCGACATCTTGCTCGGTGGAAGGCAAAAGCAATTGAGCACGGTGCAGCACATCATTGAGGGTTTCGAGGGTTTGATCGAGAAGGGTTAGATTCATGATTTTGGGAGCCTGTATATTTGCTGGAGATATTATATCTGTTGACTGCCTTAGTGAGCGTTGAAAAACTGTTCGCAAGCCTATCAGCGATTGATTAAAGCCTATGCTTTGAAATCCAGTATGAGCGGGAAAGGTAATTGTTACGACAATGCCGCTTGTGAGCGTTTCTTCCACAAGCTCAAGGTCGAACATGTCTATCGCATTGCTTTTGAGTCAATGGAGCACGCCAGACGTGAAATCTTCTGGTTTATTGAAGCCTATTACAACTTCAAACGCAAACATTCAAAATTGGGATACCAAAGTCCTGTAAAATTCCAATCCTCAGCACCTAAAATCGCTGCTTAAACTGTCCATGAAAATGAGGGCTGATCACCTTGATATTTGCGCCAAAACAATACACATTTTTTTCGTCAGTAAATAAACCGAATTCTAATAAGTTTTCTGAACTTTCAAACATTTACAGCTCTCCCTTAGAAAACCAAATAGCAATATCTTTCGCAAAATAACTTACGATAATATCTGCACCAGCTCGTTTAAACGAAATCATTGACTCGAGCACACTGCTTTTTTCATCTATTGCCCCCGCTTGAGCTGCAAACTTAAGTGCGGCATACTCTCCACTCACTTGATAGACAGCAACAGGCAAAAGCGTGTTTTGTCTTAATTGTGAAACCACATCTAAATATGGCATTCCAGGTTTAACCATTAGAATATCAGCTCCTTCATTTTCGTCTAGAGTCGCCTCCAACAATGCCTGACGTGCATTGCCACAATCTAATTGATATTCTTTACGGTCACCCTTTATAGAGCAATCCACGGCCAATCGAAAAGGACCATAGTACGATGACGCAAACTTTACCGAATGAGCCAAAATGGAAACAGAGTGAAAACCCTCATTATCTAAAGCCGTTCTAATTGCATAAACTTGACCATCCATCATGGATGATGGTGCCAACATATCAGCGCCAGCTCTAGCAGCAGTTAAACTTTGTTTAATAAGATTATCAACCGTAGATTGATTACTAACATGACCATCAACTAATACACCACAGTGTCCATGCGAAGTGTACTCACAAAAACATATATCTGGAATGACTACCATCTCAGGACACGCTCGCTTAATCTCTCTAATCATTCTCGCTAATAATCCATTTTCATCCCAAGTATCACTACCTTCACTATCTTTATGGTGCGATATCCCAAACGGCATCACAAACCTAATTCCCAACTCATACAATTCTTTAATTTCAATCGATAAATGACTTTCTGGAATTCTGTTAATTCCAGGCATAGATTCAATAGGATATGCCTCAGTTATTACCTCCTCTATAAATATAGGCTGGATTAAGTCTGATAACGAAAATTGAGTTTCTTTAACAAGATTACGGATGGATTTATTAACGCGCAGACGTCTAAGTTTTTTAATATTTATTAATGTCATACGTCATATCCAAAGATTTTTTTAGTTTGTTCGACACTTGCAATTTCACGACCTAATTCTTTAGATAAACGAACAATCCTATCAACTAACTGAACATTTCCAGATGACAACTCTCCTTTCTTATAAAATACATTATCCTCAAAGCCTGTTCTAACATGACCGCCAAGAAGTATGGTGTGAATATTAATTGGTAACTGAGCACGCCCTATTCCTATCGCAGACCAAACACTATTTTCTGGCAGACTATCAATTAGATGAATTAAATTTTTACATGTTGCAGTGACCCCGCCATGAATTCCCATTGCAAAAGCGAAAAGCATTTTGGAATCCAAATATCCTTTATTCCTAAGGGTCACAGCCTCATTTATAACTCCTGAATGATAAACTTCGATTTCTGGAATAACATTAAACTTTTTTAAATCTTTTGCCAAATCAATAGCCAAAGCAGGCGGGTTAATAAAAGGTTTATCCCCATGGTTAACAGAGCCACAGTTAAATGATGCAAATTCTGGGTGAAAACACAAATGATTCCAAGCCTCCTTTTTGCTCTCACCTATAGGCAGGTTAAGACCAGATGTGCTTAAATTTAAAGCTATGTCGCATTTCTCTCTAATTCTCTCAACAATCTCTCCCCACACTTCTTTTTTATATGAAGGTGAACCATCTACGTTTCTTGCGTGAATATGAGCCACAGTTGCACCAGCATTCCAACATTGATACGCCGATTCTGCTATTTCTACCGGGCTAATTGGTACATTTGGATTCTTTGAACGCGGCGTAATTCCACCATTTATTGCAACAGTAATAACTAAATTTTCCATTAAGTACTTTCTTTTACAAGTTAATGAGTCAGAGGTGTGTAATCCCCCCAATTTTAACAACACTTAAAAGTAGGGGTTTTAATAAGCATTTTCAATCATCCGTCTTGGAGGCACACCACCAATCGCT
>JBIKPB010000092.1:0-6539 GCA_044357705.1 Formosimonas sp.
CACCATCGGTCAAATCTGCATTGGCAAAGTGTGTCATCAGCGTGATCTCACCCACATTAGGCAAAGCACGCAATCGCTCATAAGCAGCGCTGTATTGATCCGGACGAAATCCAACCCGATTCATACCCGTATTCATTTTGAGGTAAAGATCAATCGTCTTGTGCAAATTGGCTGCGATCAACCAGTCGATTTGTGCCGTATGGTGAACCACTACCGTGAGATTTAAGCCTTGTGCGGAACGATAATCATCGGGCGAAAAACACCCCTCAAGCATCAATACTGGTTTTTGCCAACCCAGCTCTCGTACTCTTCGCGCCTCATCAAAATCCAACATTGCCAAGCCATCTGCACCGGTCAAACCACTATAGATGCGTTCAATACCATGGCCATAGGCATTGGCTTTGATCGTCGTCCAGACCTTGGCATGAGATGCCGCTCGCGCAATTTGGATGTTATGCGCAATGGCTTTGGGGTAAATTTTGGCAATAATAGGACGAGGCATTAAAAACTCCTGCAAAATTAGCTTATTAATTAAATAAATCAATGCGTATTGCGTCAATTGTAGTCATTTTTATTTTAAAAGTCCAACTTAAAAATCGTCGCTTAAGTGCAAAAAATCCTCACGTTCGTTCGATTCGTGTTATAAAACGCCCTACGTTAAAACCATAAGAATCAGCCCACATGACCCGTGCTTTTTACATTATTTTGGCCGCTCAATTTTTTTCATCATTGGCGGACAATGCACTACTTTTTGCTTCAATTGCCCTCTTACGTGAAATGTCGGTCAATCACAGCTTTGAACCCATGCTCAAAGTTTTTTTTGCAGTGTCTTATGTTTTACTGGCTCCATTTGTCGGTGCGTTCGCTGATTCTCGCCCAAAAGGCAATGTGATGCTGATTACCAACACGATCAAGCTGTTGGGTGCTGCCGTCATGTTATTTGGGGTGCATCCATTACTTGCTTATGCCATTGTCGGTTTTGGTGCTGCGGCTTATTCACCGGCCAAATACGGTATTGTCACCGAACTTTTACCTAGCGAAAGACTGGTCGTTGCCAATGGTTGGATAGAAGCCGCGACGATTTTGTCGATTATTTTTGGTACGGCATTGGGTGGATTTTTAAGCTCGTCTTACATTCAAAGCTGGTTTGGTGTGAGCTTTTCATTTTTCAACTTCACTTCCGCCACCACTGCCATTTTCTTAATTTGCTTCATTTATGTATTGGCTGCGGGGTTGAACCGTTTAATTCCGGATACAGGTGTGGTGTACGGCAAGCAAGAACATACACCACGCAAATTAATCAAAGACTTTTGGCATTGCAATCGCACTCTCTGGCAAGATAAGCTGGGGCAAATCTCACTCGCCATTACGACTTTACTGTGGGGTGTCGCTGCCGTCATGCAGTTCATCATCCTTGATTGGGCGCAAGCCGATTTGGGTAAAACATTAGAACAATCCTCATACATGCAAGCGTTCGTTGGCGTTGGCAGTACCATTGGTGCATTGCTCGCCGCGCGTTTTATCAGCATGCGTCGTGCCACTTCGGTCATTCCACTGGGTATGTTTTTAGGTATTTCGCTGGTTTCATTATTGTGGATCCGTTCGGTTTGGATCGCTTTTCCACTCATGATCAGCATTGGTGCATTGGCAGGTTTTTTCTTAGTCCCAATGAATGCAATGCTGCAACACCGCGGCTATGTATTGCTCAGTGCGGGTCATTCAATTGCCGTACAAAATTTCAATGAAAATCTCAGCATCTTGCTGATGCTCTCAGTTTATGCGGCCTTGAAATTCTTCCAAGTACCTTTGCACACTTCGATTTTATTTTTCGTATTCTTAATTACATTGTTAATGTTTTTGTTTCATCGCTGGTATTTGTACAATAAAAAGCACTACCAAGCCGATAGACTCATTGATGAGATCGCTCATCACGAACATGTCTAATTAACCTCATTCACCCATTACTTTAAATACTCCTATGACAGCGAACATCGATATTTTGTCCCTCATCCGTCAAGTGCCCGACTATCCCAAAGAAGGTATTTTGTTTTACGACATCACGACTGCGCTTGAAAATCCTATCGGTCTGAAAGCGATTATGGATGCTTTTATCGAGCATTACAAAGACCAAAAAATCGACAAAGTTATCGGCACCGAAGCACGCGGCTTCATCTTCGCCCCCACCATCGCTTACGCCTTGGGTGCAGGTTTTGTTCCGGTTCGCAAACCCAACAAATTGCCATCAATCACGATTGGTGTAAATTATGCACTCGAATACGGCACCGACCGTCTCGAAATTCATGCGGATGCGATCAATAAAGGCGAACGCGTTTTGATTGTGGATGATTTACTCGCAACAGGTGGAACAGCACATGCTGTCACACAGTTAGTCACGCAGTTGGGCGGAACAACGGTCGGTTTGGGCTTTTTATTGGAATTAGAGGGTTTGGGTGGTCGTGAAAAATTAGCTGAGTTTGAGTGTTACTCAATGCTCAATGTACCCGCATAATTCGTAGCACAACTCACATCACCTAAAAATGGGGCGGATTTATTCTTGACCCATTTTTTCTGTATCACGCCAAAATACGAGCGCCCCTTATTTCTACAAATCTCTACGGACATGCAGCAGTGCAATTAAGACTGGCTCAACAATGACTAAAAACCTAATCAATATTGTGCTATTTCAACTCGGGTGGTTCATTTGCGTCTGGGGTGTAAATATGTACGCGCTGACATACACCTTAATTGCACTGCTCATTCACCATTTTTTTATCATGCGAAACCATCGAGAATGGTTACTTATTGGTATTGTGACACTGACAGGTGTATGCTGGGACACATGGGTTGCTCATAATGGTTGGATGATTTACCAGTCACTTAATGTATTCGGATTTCCGATTTGGCTCATGTGTTTGTGGCTTCTCTTTGGCACAACCTTGCAACACAGCTTAATCTGGTTGCAATCCAAACCACTGTGGGCTGCCACTTTGGGGTTGATGTTCGGCCCTCTGAGTTATTGGGCAGGCAGCCAATGGGGTGCTGCGCAAATCAGCTCACCGGTGAATACCGCTTTATTGATGATCGGTTTAGGCTGGCTGGTTTTATTGCCGTGCTATTTCAAAATAGCTCAACGGCTCAATATCTAAGGAGAATGCAATCATGTACGGTTACCTCAAACTGCTTTTTATCTGCTGCTCATTCGCACTGCTCAACGCGTGTTCATCAGTCGATGTGAACGACTACAAAACCAACAAGCCGACTTTGAACATCACAGAGTTTTTTAATGGTTCATTAAACGCACACGGCATTCTCAAAGATCGCAGCGGCAAAGTCACACGCTACTTTAACGCAACGATTAACGCTTCATGGAATAATGGTGTGGGTACGCTTGATGAACAATTTGTCTTTGACGATGGCGAAAAACAAACCCGCATCTGGCAACTGCGCCCCGATGGTAAGGGCAGTTACATTGGCACAGCGAACGATGTCGTAGGTGAATCGACATTACGTACTTCTGGTAACGCGCTTTTTCTAAACTACGTACTGCGCGTACCCTATCGTGGACAAACCTTAGACCTCAATATTGACGACCGCATGTATTTGGTCTCAGACAAAATCCTCATCAATGAATCCAAAATGAGCAAATGGGGTTTTGACGTCGGTGAAATCAATTTAGTGATCACAAAACCTTAAAAAACTTTGTAGATCAAAGCTCCTGTTTGGACTCAATCAAAAAAGGCAAAATTTATCTTGCCCTTTTTTGTGCCTTCACACATTCGCCAAAATCTGCTCACGCAACCACTTCAATCCCTGGTCTCGATGCGCGCGCTCATGCCAAATCATGCGGTACTGAAATGATTCTTGCGAGTTGGGAATATCAATCACCGCAATCGGCCAGTGCTGCGCGAACACTTGCGCCATGCGTTTGGGCAAAACCATTACATAATCCGAGCGAGCAACCAATGCGGGTGCATTGCTAAAATAAGGCGTTGTAAATACCACGTGATAATCGTGCGCGCCCAAACGCTTGAGCACATCGTCCACCGCAAAGCTGCGACCTTGTGGATAGCGCGTTGCGATTTGTGAAAAACTCGATACCTCACGCACAAACAAATCCAACGCTCGATAACTTCGTCCTGCCAATGGATGCCCAGACCTGACAATCAGTGCGTATTGGTCGAGAAATAAATCACGATAATGAAAATCTGCGGGCAAATCGTCATCGACGTACAAAGCCAAATCGAGCGCGCCGTTTTCGAGCTGGCGTAAAGTATCATCCGTCCAAGATGCGACGTGACAGGACACATTCGGCGCAACATGGTGCAATCCACCAAAAAAAGGTTGCAGCATAATCGCTTCACCATAGTCGGTGCTGCACACTCGAAACGCGCGGTTAGAATGAGCTGGCTCAAAATGCTGCTGAACAAATACATTTTGTAGCGCATTCAAAGCATCTTCAATCGAGGGCCGCAAGGATTCGGCCAACGGCGTGAGCACGTAGCCCTTACTGGTGCGCACGAGCAACGGATCTTTAAACACCTCACGCAATTTACTCATCGTGCGACTCGCCGCAGGCTGGCTCAAACCCAGTTGTTCACCACTTTGTGTGATGCTTGAGGTATTGAGCAAAGCGCGCAACATGCGCAATAAATTCAAATCAACATCCATATTTTGCATGCTAGAGATCCTTTTACATGACTATTCATAATGCCGATAGCTTACTACAATTCTGCTCAGATTCATCACATCAGGACATCTCATTATGAAAAAGATACTCGCCACTCTCAGCTTAAGCCTCATCAGCAGCGCAATTTTTGCCCAGACAACATCCAATATGACAACAACCGCCGACGCAGCAGCAAGCGGACGGCAAGTAGCGCGCGAGATTTTTGCGCAGATTCCCGCCAAAGACAAAAAAACTCGAATGGTTGGGCAGACACAACCAGATGCAGTTTTATGAAGACCCAATCACTATTGATTTGAGTGTTAACCAAATCAATCATTTTTTCACACGATGATTGATCGACCCCACAAGCAAAACAATATGAACGAGAACCAAACAAGCATGGATGCATTCATTGATATGGATGAGTTAAATCAGCTACAACAGCAAACCAGAGCGCATTTGATCGAGCATCGCTGCGGCGCATATGCATTTAACGATGTTGAAGGCTTAATGCGGATCATCAGTCAATATGTAGTGGCGAGCCAATCAAATACAGCGCCACGCATTTTAGAGCTCTGCTGTGCGCTGGGTTACAGCGTGGCGTGTATGGCAAGTGCATCACCCAATTCATTGATTGATCCAATAGAAATGGATGTGGCACACACGTGATGCTGGCACGTCAAAACTTGATGCAACTTGGGCTGCACGAGCGCGTCAAGGTGCATCAAGGTCAATTTGATGCCGTCATTCCCAACTTAATCAAAGGATACGATGCGGTATTTTTTGATGGTTTCGTACCACATTTAAATGTGCTTCAGCAACTACAACGCTTGCTTCACCCCAACGGCATTCTGATTCTCGCCAATTTAGGACTGGCACACGGCGAGGATTTACGTGCATTAAAGCGCGAGCTAAACCACACCGAGCGTTGGCGTAAGCTCGATAGCTTTGAGCATCAAAGCGCACAGGTATTACGCCGTATTTAACCTTTTTACAAAGCAATAAATTCTCACCAACCCAAAGGAATCATCATGTCAAAATATATTTTATGCTCAGCAGCACTTTGTGCCAGTCTATTCAGCACCACACTTTTAGCCAAAGATTCAGTCGTTACAGGTAAAACCATTGAGTACTCGGTTGCGGGCTACACCGTACAAACTGAGTTTTTAAGTGATAAGCAACTGCGCTGGACTTACTTAAAAGCCCCTACCCCAACCGAAGTTGGTAAAACTGCACTCGAAACAACAGACAATATTGGCGTGCGTCGTGATGTGGTATTGGCAGCATGGACAGAAAGCTCTGGTGCACATGTGGTCGACGTCTTTGACTTTGGCAAACGCAAAATCATCGCCAATTTCATTATGCCTGATGGCAAACGCTATCAAAGCATGGCTGACTTCAAAATCACGTCAAACAAAAAAACCAGCCAATAATTAGGACGGCACACTCTATTTTTCAAACAAAGGAATGTTTATTATGAAATTTACCATCATCGGAACCACAGGACAAACAGGCAGCATCGTCGCTCAAACCCTTGCACAAAATGGTCACGCTGTGCGCGCCATCGTGCGCAATCAAACCTCAGCGGATAAAGCAATTGCACAAGGATACGAAGCCGTCATCGCACCCGTCGATGACGTAGCCGCGCTCACCGCAGCGTTTACAGATGTCGACGGTGCGTACTTGATGAACCCACCTGCGTATATGGATGAAGATATGTTCGTGCGCGCTCATACCGTACATAAAGCCTTGTTACAAGCCGCTCAAGCAGCGAAATTACCACACGCAGTCGCCTTATCATCAGTCGGTGCACAGCATGCAACAGGTACGGGTAATATTTTGACCACTCACGATTTTGAGCAGCAAATTGCAC
>JBIKPB010000053.1:0-8847 GCA_044357705.1 Formosimonas sp.
GCCTAATATGGTTATGAAAAAAAATCAACTTTATCAAGCTGCCTTACGTCTTTATGAACAAAGTAGCGTTATAGATTCGTCAAAAAATGCGTGTGACGGTGCTCGTTTTTGTACGCTACCCAGCGTACAGGTATTTTATAGACTCGCATCACACCAAAAAGAACCGACAGTTTATCAACCAGGCTTGGTTTTTATTTTTTCAGGTGTAAAAAAAGGAGAGTTGGGCGGGCGAATATTTAGGTATGACTCAGATAATTATTTGGTCTTAACTTCTGTTTATCCGTTTCAATCAGAGGTAGAAGCAACGCATACGAAACCCTTGCTTGGCATACAGATTGATTTGAATCGAGCCATGGTGGTACAAATGCTTTATGACATAGCGCAAATAGAGGGCGAGACAGCGCCTGTCAGCGAGCATGAAGCCTTTGGGTTGGAGTGTTGCCCAATGTCAGAGACTTTGCGCGAGCAATTATTGATGCTGATAAACACTTTGCAAGATCCTGTTGCTGCTCAATTGTTTGGTCATGAGCGAGTTCGCTCGATTGTGTACACCGTACTTAAAAGTTCAAATAAAAATCTATTGCTTAATTGGGCGCAAAAAGAGGGGTTGTTTGCACAGTTCCAAAAAGCTGCAAATTATATTCATGAAAACTATCAGCGCGCGATTAGTATAAAAGTATTATCTGTAGCGTCTGGCATGAGCCACTCATCCTTGAATCGAACTTTTAAGCGTTATGCTGCGGACTCCCCTTTGCAATATATCAAAAAAATTCGTTTGAATTTGGCTAAAAATAAGATTGTGCAAGGTCAATCAATTCAAGCGGCTGCGCGTGAGGTCGGTTATGAGAGCGTGTCGCAATTTAGCCGAGAATTTAAGCGTTATTTTGGTCATGCACCCAAGCATATTAAAAATACATAGTTGACTACATGGATCGGGTGGCTTGGATAAAGAGGTGTGTGGCTTGAACCGCTGGCGGGCATTTGGTGTTTACCTCCAGCCAACTGAACCAACACTTTGCGGGTGCGGTCAAAGCGGGGGATGAGCAGTATGATTTATGGCGGATGCGTGCGAATGTGTGTTGATTAGTGGAAAAGTGGGGTAGATTCGCGTATGCGCTCACCGAATATCTTGGCTTGGGCAGCAACGCTTATTGAGATATACGTCGGATTGCTGCGTGAATCCATTTTACGGGTTATTTTCTAATGACAACCACTTGAGCGTAGGGTGTAACGCATCCAAAGCCGCCATTTCAAACAACCAATGTTCAACTGTTTTTGCGGCCTCTGATGACACGTCATGTTCTGGGCGAATGAGGTGATAGGCCAAGCCCTCTGATGCAGGATTGGCAATCACTTCAAGTAATTTCGTATGAGTTTCTTCACGCACCAGCACCAAGCTTAAATACGCTACGCCTTGCCCAGCGACGGCGGCTTGAATTGCATGGTTTTCTTCTGAAAATCGAATGCCGCTGTGCGTGTCTAAATCTTTCTCACCCATTTGTACAGTCCTGCCTGCCCACGTCAGTGATGAGGGTGGCTGCGCGTGCCAGTCAAAATGGATCAACTGATGTTGTGCGATCTTTTCCAGTCGATCAATCTTGAGGCGGGGACTTGCAACAGGTGCAAAATAATCACGCAATAATAATGTTTAAGTCAAACCCGCATGGTGCCCAAAGCCATAGCGCACCGCTAAATCCACCACACCCGAACGCAATGCTACAGGTTGATTAGAGGCGTGCACGTGCAAGTCAATGTGCGGATGCGCGATTTGAAATTTCTCCAAGCGCGGTACCAACCACTTGGTGGCAAAAGCGGGGGTGGTTGAAAGCGTCACGGTTGGGCGCGCTTTTGAGCCTAGTTTTCCACGCCTGCCGCTATCGCATCAAACCCGATACGCACCGCGTCATAGAGCAACTGGCCTTCAGAGGTCAACGAAACCGCACGTGTTTTTTGCAGAAACAAATGGCAGTCTAAATCTGTTTCAAGTATGCGAGTTTGGTGGTTTACCGCTGTCGGAGTCACAGACAGTTCGTTGGCCGTGTCCTTAAAACTTTGCGTACGTGCGGCTGATTCAAAAACACGTAAAGCCGATAAAGAAGGAAGTCGTTGTTTCATGAGTGCAGTATGCATGAGATTAAATCATCTATAAGCCAAATAAATATCGTTTGTCCACAGCTTTTTTAAACGCTAAAGTAAGGCGTGAATGAATGCTCATCACTCAATCAACTTTAGGGTTTATTATGCCAAAACTAATGCACATAGACTCCAGCGCGCATTCTGGACTATCTCAAACCATGCCGTACGGTTCTCATACTCGTTATTTAACCGCTCTTTTTGTCGAGCAGTGGTGTCAACTCAATCCAACAACTCAAGTCATCTATAGAGACGTGGGTGTACAACCACCGGTGCCCATTACAGGCGAGTGGATTCACGCTGCATTCAAACCAGAGCGTGCTCGGGAAGGTTGGATGCGAGAAACACTCACGGTTAGTGATGTGCTGATTGATGAGATTTTGGCGGCAGATGTCATCTTTACAGGTGTTCCCACGTACAACTTCGGACTTGTCCATTAACTGCTACTGCGTTGGGTAATTATCCGTTGAGCTCTGCGGCGGGGACTTTTAATGCGGCCAATGGCGCGGTCAGTAATAACAATGTCAGTAATGCATCATTTAATGTTGTGGCAAAATCGACGCAGTCGATTGCTCAATTGGTTCGGTCGCAACGGCAGACTTTGCGGCTGATCCACCCAAAAGCATGACGGGCAATATTAGCAACGATATGGGCGTTCTAAGTGTGCCTGATGCAATCGCAGGCGTTCGTGTTTTGATGTCCATGACCGTTCGGTCGCCGGCACTAAGAAATAATCTGATTGATTTTGATTATTGCGGTATCAAAAACGCGAGCTTTGTAAGGCTCGTGTTTTTGTTTTTAAGCATTCATTTAGCTGCAATATCGTGGTGGCTCATCACGTAGCCACGACTTTTATAGTGCAGCCAACGCTCGCGCGCTGCTTGACGAGGTGCGTCATCTGCAGGTACAACTTCAATCAGACGTGTAAACGCTGCAAAAAAGTCAGGGAGTGAGTCGCTTAAGTTAATCAAATTGCTGTGATGAGGAAATTGACTCGGTATGCTGGAAACCAAAATGATATCGGCAACAAGTACCGTTGGGTTGTGCTCGTGATAAACATCATGAGCACAAAAACCATCCTGCTGCCAAAGTGCATCACTTAATGCATTGAGTGTACTTTCTTCGCCATAAACCACTGCGGGTTGTTTCGCGCCCTGAATTTTTTTGAGTAAACGAATCACATAATCGAGCCGGTTAGGCGCATTGCTGAAGAAATCAATTTTGGTCATAGGAAATCATCAGGTGGAATTGAAAACGTAAAAGTGGGTTTCGGTTTAGTGCAAAAAATATTCCGTGGAAGCCACGGAATATTCATTGATCTTGGGATCAGAAGTTATTTTTTAGCCGCACGGTTAAAAATAAACTGGCTTAACAGTGCGACAGGTCGACCCGTCGCGCCTTTCGCCGCGCCGCTTTTCCACGCAGTACCGGCGATGTCTAAATGCGCCCACGGGTAAGATTTGGTGAAACGCGACAAAAAACATGCCGCCGTTACGCTGCCCGCAGGCATGCCGCCAATGTTCGCCATGTCGGCAAAGTTCGACTTGAGCTGCTCTTGATAGGCGTCATCAAGTGGCATGCGCCAAGCGGTGTCGCGTTGGGTTTGGCCGGCTGTTTGTAAATCATTGGCCAGTACTTCGTCGTTTGCAAACAAACCACTGTGGTGGTGGCCAAGTGCAACGATACAGGCACCTGTAAGTGTTGCCATATTGACCACAGCTGCTGGCTTGTAGCGTTCGGCGTAGGTTAAAGCGTCGCATAAAATCAATCGGCCTTCGGCATCGGTATTGAGGATTTCAACGGTCAAGCCGGCCATGGTGGTCACCACGTCGCCCGGTTTGCTGGCATTGCCGGCGGGCATGTTTTCACACGTGGCAATCAAGCCGATGACGTTGATTTTCGGTTGCGTTTCGCCCAAAGTTTTAAATGTACCCAGCAATGATGCGGCGCCACACATGTCGTATTTCATCTCATCCATGCCTGCACCGGGTTTAAGCGAAATGCCGCCCGAGTCAAAAGTGATGCCTTTGCCGACCAAAACCGTAGGTGCGTCTTTGGCGTTGCCACCTTTGTACTCAAGCACGATGAAGCGTGGCGGTTCGGTTGAGCCTTTGGCCACCGATAAGAAAGAGTTCATTTTCAAGGCGGCAATTTGTTTCTTTTCTAAAACCTGTACTTTAAATTTATATTCTTTTGCCAAGTCTTGCGCGACTTTGCCCAAATGGGTTGGGGTGGCGAAGTTGGGCGGCAAATTGCCGAGTTGCTTGGTCAATGCCACGCCTTTGGCAATACCTGAGGCTTGCAACAAAATGGTTTTTTGTGCAGCTGTTGGGGCTTTTTCCAGCCAGAGAGTCAGGGTGCGCTCAGTTGTTTTGGCGGCCTTTTTCTTACCATTCATCGCATAAGGCGCATCAAATGTATAGCCGGCATCCGCAGCACCGAGGATCAAATGGTTTAAGATATTGTCATCATTGGCAATCGCATCATCGATCATGACAATCGCGTCGCCGGTTTTATATTGCTTGCAATAGTTAATAATGGCTGCGCCGGCATTGCTTGCAGTAGTTGCTGCATCTTTAATCGCACCGATGCCGAGCAGTACGAATTGCGTCTGTGTGGTTTCACTGAATAGCGTCAGTTGTTGACCGGTTGCGCCGGTAAAGCGCTCGCTACTTAAAGCGTTTTTAACTTGTGCTTGCAATGGCGCTGGCAATTGTTTGAGCGAGCTGCCGGCGATATAACCTGCTTCTGAAGTGGTTTGTGAGGCAAGGATAAAAACGGTGATGGATTTTTTTGCAGTGCCTTTGGCTAAGGTACCTGATTTGAGCTGAAATGGCATGATGGTTTCCTGTAAAATGACAAAAAGACTTGGGTCATTATAGCGTCATTCACAAAGAATAAGGATAATTCATGATTTTTCAACGCTCCATCTTGCGTGAAAAAATCACGGTTGCGGCCGTGATTTTGTTTACGCTACTGACCATCACATCGGTGCTTTTTTTGGTTCGAGGACTGCGGATGGCTGCTTTTGGTCGGCTTGCACTTGAGGATGTGCTGCAATTGATGCTGATCACCACGTTGAAGTATTTTGCGTTGATTGTTGTGTTGGCGGTGATGATTGCGATCACCATGACGGTCTCTCGTTTGTATCGAGATTCTGAAATGGCGGTTTGGCAAACTTCTGGTTTGAGTGGTATGAGTTTGTTAAGGCCGGTTGCTATGCTGGTCTTACCGATGTTTTTATTCGTGATTTTCCTCAATACCATGCTTGCTCCTTGGACGACGCAACAGTTGGTGGATTATCGTAACCAATCCAATATGCAGGAGTTGAATTTGATTAAAAACGGCACGTTTCGTAGTGCCAGTCATGGCGAGCGCGTGTTTTTTGTCGATGAAGTGAATGTGAAAGATAAAAAGCCCGAGTTCAAAAACGTGTTTGTCTTACAAAAAAATGAGAATGGAACGACGCTATTGGTGGCGCAAAAGGCGGGCTTACAAAATACCTTTGATAACCGTGCTTTTTTGGTATTGCAAAATGGTCGTCAATATGACGATAAGATAAAAGAGCATTATTTCCAGAGTATACATTATGGTCAGTACGGTTTTTCACTTGATGAGTTTACTAAAGTTCAAACCGCAGACATCAATAATATCCCTGCTGAGCAGCGCAGTACGGCATTGCTTTGGCGTGATCCGGCTCCTGAAGCGAAGGGTGAGTTGTATCGTCGCGTGTCCGATTCGTTCATGATTGTACCCATGGCATTGCTTGCGTTGGTTTTCGGTTATGTTCGACCGCGCGGTCCAAGGACGTGGGGGTTATTACTGGGCTTGCTGGTTTTCTTGATTTATTTAAATGTGATCAAATTGGGTGAGTCGAGAATTCTGAATGGTGTCTGGTCATTCAACGCCACGCTAATCCTGATTCACGGTTTGGCTTTGATTTTAGCGTTAGTCGCTTTGTGGTATCGTCAAAATTCATGGCGCCTCCCCAGTTTCACATTGTTCAAGCGTCGCGCTAAATAGGAGATGTGATGAGTTTAATTCGACGGGTTTTTTATAAAGAGTTGTTGTGGTCGATATTGGCGGTACTGCTGGGCTTTTTGATGCTATTTATTACCATCGACAGCTTTACCGAGTTGACACAAGTGGGTAAAAAAGATTATACCCTCGTGACTTTGGTGCAAATCGTTTTGCTCAAAGTGCCAGAGTACGCTTATCAATTGTTGCCCATTTGTGTGTTGATCGGTTCGATTTTGGCATTATCCAGTATGGCCGCACGATCTGAGTTGGTCGTGTGGCGTGTGTCGGGTTTGAGTTTGATGCGCTTGGTTCGTTTGATTGTCGGTTTTGGCTTGATTTTGGCGGCGTTGGCTTTGTACTTGGGCGATGCGGGGATTGCCAGTGCCAAGCGGCAGGCGAAAGAAATCTCGGGTGCAGCTTTACATCGAGATCAGTTTTTTGAAGATGATGGCGGTTATTGGAGTAAACAGAATCTGGATACGGGCAGCTTTCGCATGATTAATATACGAAACGTCAAAGATGGCAAGACTTTAGAGGGTGTTAATTTATATGAGTTGACGCCTGACTTTAAATTAAATCGTATTATTGAAGCCAAAATGGCGACCGAGCAGGCGAAACCAGGCGCGTGGTCGTTGAATGATGTGCGCATGATTGAGATTTTCCCCGACCAAAATGGTCTTGCGACCACCAGTAAAGAAACGCATATTGGTGAGATGCAAGTCGATTTGGCTGAAAACACGCTCAATGTGATTCGCAACTCGGAGGAGCGCAACACCAATCTCACTATTGTTCAGTTACAAGAACGGATCCAAACATTGAAAGTGTCCGGTCAAAGTTCGCGTGCCTATGAAGTTGCTTACTGGCAAAAGATTGTTTATCCATTTGGCATTATCGTCATGCTGCTGTTGGCTTTGCCTTTTGCATTCATGCAAACGCGTAAAGGTGGCGTGGGCATTCGTGTGTTCACAGGAATTATGCTCGGTTTATTGTTTTTTATCTTAACCGTTATGACGCAAGCGATAGGTGGTTTGGTATCGATTTCGCCGATTCTTTTGGCAAGTGCGCCGAGCGTGCTATTTTTAGCGATCTCAGTAGTGTGGATTCATCGCGTGACAAGGGTTTGATATGAATCTTCAACAATTGCGTTGTGTCCGCGAAATCGTTCGTCAAAGCTTTAATTTGACTCAAGCGGCACAGGCGTTATTCACGTCTCAGCCCGGTGTTTCAAAAGTCATTATTGATTTCGAAGGTGAAGTCGGCTTCGCGATTTTTATCCGTCACGGCAAGCGCATTAAAGGATTAACGCCTGAAGGTGAAAGGTTGCTGCCGTACATCGAGCACGTGCTCAACGGCATGGCCGATCTTAAAGATGTCGCTGCTGAGTGCAAAAATCCCAATCAAGGCCGCTTGACCATTGCGACCACTCATACGCAAGCCCGTTACGCCTTGCCTTCGGTGATTGCGCAGTTTCGCCAACGTTATCCCGATGTGCGTTTATCACTGTTACAAGGTGCACCGACGCAGATTGCGCAAATGGTTTTATCTGGCCAAGCCGATATTGCCGTGGCGACAGAGTCGATTGCGCAAACCGATGGTTTGACGGCGACGCCCTGCTATGAGTGGCAACATAAAATTTTATTACCCAAAAGTCACCCCCTCAACGCTATTGAGTTGAACGTAACTACATTGGGTGCTTATCCCATCGTCACCTATGATCCTGCATTCGCAGGGCGTGGCAAGATTGATGCTGCGTTTGCTGCCGCGCATGTACAGCCAGACATTGTATTGGAGGCAATCGATGCGGATGTGATTCGTACCTATGTCGAGGTTGGTTTGGGGGTAGGCATTTTGGCGGGAATGGCTTTAAAAGATCGACCGCTCAATGATTTGGTATCAATTGACGCAGGTGATTTGTTTGGCTGGAATACGACTTATGCCGCCATGCGTACAGATCGATATGCGCGAGAATATGAGCGGGTATTCATCGAGTTATTGTCCGCTTTGTTGGTGTAAATGCCTTGGGTTTTAATGCGAAAGGGCTTGTTTTGTCCCGTGATTTGCTCAAACCACATCCGGGGTGACAAATTTCATTGACCTTAATGCTAAATTCGCATAAAATGGCGGTCTTTCCATTCTACCCTTTTAGGTAAATTGCGAAAACGGAGACGTGGCCGAGTGGTCGAAGGCACATCCCTGCTAAGGATGCATACGGCTTATACCTGTATCGAGGGTTCGAATCCCTCCGTCTCCGCCAGTTTATACAGAGCGGTTATTGCTCCGGCAATAACCGTTTTGTGTTTCTTGCCACACCCGCATCGACGCGCGGGGTGGCTTTATTCCACAAGGAGCATTTATGCGTCATTATGAAATCGTACTCATCGTACATCCTGATCAAAGCGAGCAAGTGCCTGCGATGATGGAGCGTTACACCGCCCAAATTACAGCTGCAGACGGTAAAGTTCACCGTTTTGAAGACTGGGGTCGTCGTCAATTGGCTTACTCAATCCAAAAACTCGCTAAAGCCCATTACCTGTGCTGGAACATCGAAGTCGATCAAGCGACTTTGGATGAACTCGAACACGCTTTCCGCTACAACGATGCAATCTTGCGTCATTTGACGGTCAAAATGGACAAAGCCGAAGTTGGCGCGTCGATTATGATGAAAGCGTCTGAAAAAGAAGAAGCGAAAAAATC
>JBIKPB010000054.1:0-8826 GCA_044357705.1 Formosimonas sp.
GGGCGAACGCTGGCGCATGACGGCTTTTTGTCGGGTGTAAGCGGAATCGCCGCACAACCGTGTTTCATCGCCGTGCATGAGTTTGGGTAATTCTTGACTGTCGTGGACGTTGGCGGCGGTCACGGTACTGCTGTGAACAAGACCGGTTTGCTGTCAATGCCATCATCATGAAGCTCTCGCGCCAATTTGGCACGCTCAGTCTCTTGCGCTTTTTGCAGATAAGTGGCGAGTAAACTTAAGCGAGCGGTTCTCACCCGAATCATGGAAAAAAATGGCACAGTCATCCAACAGCGATTTGACTTACTATGCACTGCGTCATCAGTTGATCGACTGAACGCAGCACACCATACCGCGCTTCACGCCCACGGTGAAGCTTGGCTTTTAATGGAGTGTATAGCCGCATGATTACATTTCTTCATACAACGGCAGCGTCAAAAACTCGACAAACTCATCACGCGTGCTCATGTCCTCAAAAATCTCCGCTGCGCGTTTAACAGTGCTCAGTCCTTTCAATGCTGCTTCGACTTTAGCCGTTTCTTCAGCCACCATCGCCCGCACCAATTCAGCAGTAACTTTACGTCCACCCTCTAAAACGCCTTTGTCGGAACGTACCCATTGCCAGACTTGTGAACGCGAAATTTCCGCAGTAGCCGCGTCCTCCATCAAATTATGAATCGGCACGCAGCCGTTGCCGGCCAACCAAGCTGCGAGATAATGAATGCCGACATTGATGTTGTTGCGCAAACCATTCTCAGTAATCGGTGCTTCCGGTTTAAAGTTGAGCAAATCGGCAGCCGTAACCACAACATCATCACGCTGCTTTTCAAACTGATTCGGCTTGTCGCCCAACACTTTGACAAACTCTGCCATCGCCACATCGACCAAGCCCGGATGCGCGACCCAACCACCGTCATAGCCATCATTCGCATCACGGGTTTTATCCACGCGGATGCCGGCAAAGGCTTTTTCGTTTGCCTCCGCATCGGTTTTGCTCGGAATCAATGCGCTCATACCGCCCATAGCTGGCGCACCACGTTTGTGACACGTCTTGACTAAAAGCAACGCATACGCGCGCATGAAAGGAGCCGTCATGGTCACTTGTGCACGATCCGCCAAGCAGAAATCTTTGTCGTTTTTGAATTTTTTGATGCACGAAAAAATATAATCCCAACGACCCGCATTCAAGCCCGCACTGTGCTCGCGCAACTCGTACAAAATCTCATCCATTTCAAACGCGCCGACAATCGTCTCAATCAACACCGTCGCTTTAATCGTGCCTTGCGGGATGCCTAGTTTGCCCTGCGCCATGACAAAAACGTCATTCCACAAACGCGCTTCTAGATGTGACTCCATTTTAGGTAAATAAAAATACGGCCCCGCGCCGCGCGCGAGTAGCTCTTTGGCATTGTGGAAAAAATACAGGCCAAAATCAAATAGACCACCAGAAACACGCTCACCATCGACCAATACATGCTTCTCATCCAAATGCCAACCGCGTGGGCGCACGAGCAACGTCGCGGTTTTGTAATTGAGTTTGTACGATTTACCATTGGTTTCAAAATCCACCTGGCGACGAATGGCATCAAATAAATTAATTTGCCCTTGAATCTGGTTGTCCCAGTTCGGCGCATTCGAATCTTCAAAATCCGACATGTACGCATCTGCCCCCGAATTCAGTGCATTGATGATCATTTTACGTTCCACCGGCCCAGTGATCTCAACGCGACGACATTGCAGTGCTTCTGGAATCGGCGCTACACGCCAATCGCCACTGCGAATGTGAGCGGTTTCCAGTAAAAAATCAGGTTTTGCACCTGCATCAAGTAATTTGGCACGTTCAATGCGGGCAGCAAGCAACTCGTGACGGCGTTTTGAAAACGCACGGTGCAAGTCCGCCACTAAAGTCAGTGCTTCAAGGGATAGAATCGAAGCATATTCGGCACGAACGATCGCGTTAATTTGCATACCTGCGGGGATGCCAATGGACATGGTGAACTCCTATCAGTTAAATTTTTATATATTATGTCTTATATAAGAGTTAAAAACAAGCAAAAATGGTTCAGCGCCAGATGAGTTCGCCTTTTTATGTTCTTTTAAGCAATCCATAAAAAACATGCCCATACACGTATGAGCATCGCTTAAAAATCCAAGGCAAAAAGAAACACCGAGAAGCCTCGATTCCCACAGAATATTTAAAGCGCGCTTCTAGATTGACGATAGACAAAGCAAGCATTTATTTTTTCGTGGCACTTTAAGAAACGTGCTCGATTTGCCTCAAGACCCACTACGAAAGTCCGCCATAATTTGCTCATTTCGGTAGCAGCTTTTGATTATTCTGCAAAGAGCTTCGCAGCATTTAACGAAGATTAAAGCTGCAACAAGTGATTTGATTATTGCTGACTTTGTATTGCCGAATTCAAACGTGGTTCAAATACTTCTGGCGCCTCAAACCCAATGATACGCAAGCGCTCGCGCCCCGTTAGTGGCTCCAAGATAATCACCGCTGGCGGACCATAAAGCCCAAAGCGTTGGAGTAATGCCGCGTGCGCCTCGGTATAATTCGTCATATCCACACGCACCAGCGTCATACCCGCCATTGCTTGACGAACACGTGAATCGCTAAATGTTTTACGTTCCATTTCAATGCATGAACGACACCAATCCGCATATAAATCGAGCATCACAGGGCGATCACTTTGTGCAATCAGTACGTCTAGTTCTGCACTGTTTTGAGCGGGTATAAACATCAAAGCGGCTTGCGGGTCGCTCCATGCTTTTTGCCAATATTTGCCCCACAATGGCTCGGCAATCCACAATGCAGCAATCAACATCAACACACCCACGATTTGTTTGATGCGCACCATCCAAGCACCGCTTTTCGGCAAAAACTTACCTAATCCGGCACCAAGTAATAACAACGGCATACCCATGCCATAAGCCAATACAAACAATGCAACGCCCCCCATTAGAGCATTTCCACTTTGTGAAATATAAGTAATGATGCCAACCAATGGCGCGGTCACACAGGGTGAGGCAATCAATGCCGAAGCTGCGCCAAATAGCACGGCGCCCACATAACCACTTTTCCCCTGGCTTTTTTCCGTCAACCACGTTTGCCAACTTGTTGGCATTTGCAACTGAAAGACATCAAATAAACTCAATGCCAGCACCGCTAAGATCAATGCAAAGGCACCCAAAGTCCAAGGGCTTTGTAAATACTGATGCAAACCCGCACCCGTTTTCGCCGCAATCACACCAATTAATGCATAAACCAGCGCCATTCCTGTGACGTATGCCCATGCAAGAAAAAAACCGCGCCCACGAGAAATATCACGCTGCCCCGCCAGTATGGTCGAAAGAATCGGCAACATCGGTAACATGCAGGGTGTCAATGAGAGCAAAAGACCCAAACCAAAAATCACCGCCAACGCGACGGCAAAGTTATGCTGACTGAAAACATCACGCACATAAGCGCTGTTATCAAATGAAGCGGCCGTTGCTTGAGCAGTTTCAAGATTAGGGATCGAAGCATTCGCTAAAGTCCCGCTAGACTTAGGCTGACTGTCTACAACCACAGATTCTGCGCCATTTTGCGGTGTGGCGCTGCTGCCGCTTTCAATATCGATATTCTTGCCATTACCCTCTTTGGGTGCTTTTACATCAGCCTGAGCGGCTACAGCAGAGGTCTGAGTGGTATCTTTCGATAACGCCATTGCTGAACCAAAGGCTGTTAAAACGGCTTGGGTTTTACGGGGTGGATAACACAAACCTTGATCCGCACAGCCTCGTGAGGTTACCACCAACTTAAACAAACCATCGCTGTCTGCAATTTTCTTAATGGGCACATTGACGATCACCTTGCGATGATAAATCGCCATTTCTTTACCAAAATTTTCATCAAACTTACTCTGAGCAACGGGTAATTTGACCGCACCGTTTTGCACCACGGAACCGTCTGGACTGACCACACTAAAAGCAAATTCGTCCCGATACATATAATAATTGGGGGCAATAGTGAACGTCACTTGTACATTTTGGTTGTCTTGCATTTTCGCCTTAAAGACAAATGCTTGCTCCGGAGGCAAAAACTCTTCAGCATACGCAACAGAAAGCTGCATGCTTAACAAGAACGCGATAAACAGTCGGAAACACTGCTGAAACAAATGATTAATCATAAAACCCAAAATAAAAAATGACAGGCAAGACCTGTCATTTTACTGTATCGAGCGCAGTAATGCTCAGAACCAAGAGACTTATTCAGCCGCTTCGGTCGCCTCAACACGTTCAACCAACTCAACATACGCCATTGGCGCATTGTCACCCACACGGTAACCGCATTTCAAAATACGGATGTAACCACCTGGACGATTTGCGTTGCGAGGACCGATGTCGTCAAACAATTTTTTAACGATATCTTTGTCGCGCAAGCGATCAAACGCCAAACGTTGGTTTGACAATGTGTTGGTTTTACCCAAATTGATTAAAGGCTCGATGACTTTACGCAAGTCTTTGGCTTTAGGCAAAGTGGTTTTGATGACTTCATGTTGTAACAAAGAAACAGACATGTTGCGGAACATAGCCAAACGGTGGCTGCTGGTACGATTGAGTTTACGTAAACCTGAACGATGACGCATGATAATATCCTTAAAAAATAATCTAAAAATCAGCTCTTCTATCCCAAATGGGCGGGCTCGTTGATGTGTTGTACTGCTTTTAATAAAATTTTTGTCAGGGTTCCCCTGACAAAAACTCTAATCCTAAAATCAAAAAAGTAGGCTTTTACTTTTTTGATTAAACCTCTAAACCAGCGGGTGGCCAGTTTTCGAGTTTCATACCCAAAGTCAAACCACGAGTGGCCAAGACTTCTTTAATTTCTGACAATGATTTACGACCCAAGTTTGGCGTTTTGAGCAAATCTTGCTCAGAACGACGTACCAAATCACCAATGTACTGAATCGCTTCTGCTTTGAGGCAGTTTGCAGAACGCACCGTCAATTCGAGCTCATCTACAGGACGCAACAAGATCGGATCAAACTGTGGCGCGCTAACGCGTGCGCCTTGAACATCGGACGTATCTTCCGTATTTTGCAATGCGGCAAACACGCTCAATTGCTCAATCAAAATAGCAGCCGATTGACGAACTGCTTCTTCGGGAGAAATCACGCCGTTGGTGTCAATGTGCATGACCACTTTATCAAGATCGGTACGTTGTTCCACACGGGCAGACTCAACCACATAGCTGACTTTACGAATCGGTGAAAAAGATGCATCCAACATAATGTGACCGATTTTCTTACTGTGGTCATCCGCAAATGCACGAACGTTACCCGGCACATAGCCACGGCCTTTTTCAATCTTGATTTGCATGTCGAGTTCGCCACCGGCCAAATTCGCAATCACGTGATTTGGATTGACGATCTCAACTTCATGCGAACCTTCGATATCAGCTGCAGTCACAACGCCTTGACCTGATTTTTTCAAAGTCAAAGTAATGTCATCACGGCTGTGCAATTTAAACACAATACCTTTGACATTCAACAAAATATCAACGACGTCTTCTTGTACACCGTCAAGGGTAGAATACTCGTGCAACGCACCTGCGATTTGCACTTCAGTTGCTGCGTAGCCTGTCATTGACGACAGTAAAACACGACGCAAAGCATTACCCAAAGTATGTCCATAGCCACGTTCGAAAGGTTCTAAAACGACTTTCGCACTGTGTTCACCCGTTGTTTCTACTGAAATGTTGCGAGGCTTTAAAAATGCATTTTTAGACATAAATTTCCTTTCAACAGAACTCCAAAGGGTGTCAAACCGAGTGGAGTTCGGGGTGATGCAAATAAATTTCAATCATGGCGATGGATCACTCAACACCGCCGCGACAATCCTCATATTTAAGGTACGCTTGACTCAAACTCGAAACGCACTTCAAACAAGTTAAACAGATTATCGTGAGTACAACTCAACGATCAAACTTTCATTCACATCATGTGCAACATCTGAACGATCTGGGGCGGCTTTGAATGTGCCCTCCATTTTTTTCGCATCAACCGCAACCCAAGAAGGCATACCTACTTGTTCGGCCAATTGCAACGCTTCAGCGATACGTACTTGTTTTTTAGCTTTTTCAGTTACAGTAATCACATCACCGGCTTTGATTTGGATCGAAGGAATATTCGCAACTTGGCCGTTCAAAACGATTGATTTGTGACTGACCAACTGACGCGCTTCAGCGCGAGTTGAGCCAAAGCCCATACGATAAACGACATTGTCCATACGTTGCTCGAGCAAACGAACCAAGTTTTCACCGGTGTTGCCACGTTGACGGTCGGCCTCAGCAAAATAACGACGGAACTGACGCTCCAAAACACCGTACATGCGCTTGAGCTTTTGTTTTTCACGCAACTGAACGCCGTAATCCGATGTACGCATGCCTGATTTAGCGCCGTGTTGACCGGGTTTAACGTCTAATTTACATTTTGAGTCCAAAGTGCGGCGTGCACTTTTGAGAAATAAATCGGTGCCTTCACGGCGAGCTAATTTAGCCTTGGGTCCAATATAACGTGCCACAATAATTCCTTTTTGAAATGCGTTTACGATAAACGCATGTTTTTATCCGTTAAAATAAAAACAGTGGTCTTAGAAAAAATCACGCACGAGAATCGTGCGCAACAGAAAACAACTTGCTTATTTATGAATGAAAATTATTCAAAAAAAGCAAACGCAAAAACGTAATCGCCGATTATAGTCGACGACTACGTTCTTAGTCAAGCAATATCAATTAGATACGGCGACGTTTCGGTGGACGGCAGCCATTGTGTGGTACTGGCGTCACATCTTGAATCGATGTGATTTTGATGCCCAATGCACTCATTGCACGCACAGAAGATTCACGACCTGGGCCTGGACCTTTAATACGAACTTCGAGGTTTTTGATACCGTACTCTTGAGCTACTTTACCAGCCGATTCAGCTGCAACCTGTGCCGCGAATGGAGTTGATTTACGTGAGCCTTTAAAGCCCGCGCCACCAGCAGTTGCCCATGACAATGCATTGCCTTGACGATCCGTGATGGTAACGATGGTGTTATTAAAAGATGCGTGGACGTGCAAAATGCCGTCAACAACATTCTTTTTAACTTTTTTACGCGCGCGAGCAGCGGCGTTATTTGCAGCTTTAGCCATTTAAAATCCTCAATTATTTCTTGTTGGCGATACTTGCTTTACGCGGACCTTTACGCGTACGCGCATTGGTTTTGGTGCGTTGACCACGTGCAGGCAAGCCTTTACGATGACGCATACCACGGTAGCAACCCAAGTCCATCAAACGTTTGATAGACATAGTGACCTCACGACGCAAGTCACCTTCAATCATGAAAGTGCCTACAGCATCACGTAACTTTTCTAAGTCAGCATCATCCAAGTCTTTGACTTTTTTATCTACAGCAACACCAGTCGCTTCACAGATTTTGAGTGCACGAGGACGACCAATACCATAAATAGCAGTTAAGCCAATTGCAGTATGTTTATGTGGCGGAATGTTTACACCAGCGATACGAGCCATTATATTTCCTTTGAGCTAATTAACCTTGACGTTGCTTGTGACGTGGGTCACTTGAGCAAATCACACGCACGACGCGATTGCGACGAATAATTTTGCAATTGCGGCAAATGCGCTTTACAGACGCGAGTACTTTCATTTCTTACTCCTTAATTTCTACTTTAATTCAGCACCTTATTTGGCGCGGAAAACAATGCGGGCTTTTGACAGATCATACGGTGTCAATTCAACCGTAACTTTGTCACCTGGTAAAATGCGAATATAATGCATGCGCATTTTACCAGAGATATGCCCTAAAACCACATGCCCGTTTTCGAGTTTAACCCGAAAAGTAGCATTGGGTAAATTCTCTATTACTTCACCCTGCATTTGAATTGCATCATCTTTTGCCATGGGTATCCTTACTTCGAACTTCTAAAATTGGCTTTTTTCATCACCGATTCATATTGTTGACTGATTGTAAACGACTGTACTTGCGTCATGAAGTCCATTGCAACCACCACCACAATCAACAATGATGTACCACCAAAAGCAAACTGAGCAGATATATTAACCATCATGATCTCGGGAACCAAACACACAATCAACATGTAGAGTGAGCCGACCAAAGTTAAACGGGTCAAAATCTTGTCTAAATAACGCGTAGTTTGCTCACCTGGGCGAATCCCCGGAATCACTGCACCTTGTTTTTTCAGATTATCTGCAGTTTCACGACTGTTGAATGTCAACGCTGTGTAGAAAAAGCAGAAAAATACCAAGCCAATCGCAAACAAAGTCATGTACAACGGCTTACCAGGTGTCAACTCCTGTGACATTTGACGTGCCCAAGGTGCCACTGAGTTTCCAAACCAATTGACAATCGTTGCAGGGAACAACAAAATTGAAGAAGCGAAAATTGCAGGAATCACACCAGCAACGTTTAACTTCAAAGGCAAAAATGAACTTTGCCCACCATATACCTTGTTACCCACTTGACGTTTGGCATAATTGATTGGAATCTTACGCATTGCCCGCTCAACAAAAACCACGAACGCAACAATCAACACACCAAATACAATGATCAAGAAACCAGTTAAACTACCGATTGAACCTGTACGCACCAACTCAAACAACGTCACAATTCCAGTTGGCAAGCCTGAAACGATACCCGCAAAAATAATGATGGAAATACCATTACCAATGCCACGCTCCGTAATCTGCTCACCTAACCACATCAAAAACATCGTACCAGTCGTCAAACTCAACATGGTCATGAACTTAAAATTCA
>JBIKPB010000064.1:0-8025 GCA_044357705.1 Formosimonas sp.
GGTGCAGCCTTATCAGTCCGTCATATCACCGGCAAGCCGATTAAATTCGTCGGTATGTCAGAAAAAATCGGCGGTTTGGAGCCTTTCCACCCCGATCGTATGGCGCAACGGATTCTCGGCATGGGCGATATCGTTTCTCTAGTTGAAGAAGCGCACAAAAACGTCGACGTTGAACAAGCGCAAGCTTTAGCGAAAAAGATCAAATCCGGCAAAGGTTTTGATTTAAATGACTTTAAAGAACAATTGCAACAAATGAAAAAAATGGGCGGCGTCGCCAACCTGATGGATAAACTACCCTCGCAGCTGACCCAAGGCGCGGGCAACATCGACACCGACAAAGCGGAACAACAATTGCGCCGAACCGAAGGCATCATCAATTCGATGACTCCACTTGAGCGTGCCAAGCCAGACTTGATTAAAGCGAGCCGCAAACGCCGCATAGCGCAAGGCGCAGGTTTACAGGTACAAGAAGTAAATAAAATGCTCAAGCAATTTGAGCAAATGCGCGACATGATGAAAAAGTTTCAAGGTGGTGGCATGGGCAAGATGATGAAAATGATGGGCGGCATGAAAGGGATGAAAAACATGCTGGGCGGTGGTGGCAAAATGCCGTTTTAAATCGAATCCCTGTTTCAAAAACAAAAAGCTCGCAAATATATTCGCGAGCTTTTTTGTGTTTGAATATCTTTGAAACAGTTAAACTTCAAGCGCCTGCAATAAGTTAATCAACTCTACTGCGCCCTTCACGCCCATTTTTTTAAATAAACTGGCACGGTGCACCTCAACCGTGCGCACGGACATTTCCAGCTCATCCGCGGCTTCACGATTGGAGCGACCATTCAGGATTGACTCCATCACCGAGACCTCTCTGTAACTCAAGGCCGTCAAACGCTGTCTGATGATTTCTGATTGCACCGTTTGTGCAATACGCGACTTACTAAATGCCAATGCTTCAAAAACGCGATCAACCAACTGGTTGTCCGCAAACGGTTTTTCGAGAAAATCGAAGGCACCCTGTTTAACGGCGGTCACCGCCAGTGAAATATCGCCATGCCCGGATAAGAAAATAATCGGCCAATTGTTGCGTACATCCGCGAGCTTATGGAACAACTCGATACCCGACATCATCGGCTCCATACGAATATCCAGCACGATACAGCTGGCAACATTGGTCGGTAATAATGGCAGCGCTTCTAAAAACGCTTCGCCGGACGCAAAAGTTTTACATTCCAAATCTCGCGACTCTAACAACCACGACAATGAATCGCGCAGAACCTCCTCGTCGTCAATTAGGTAAACCTGCATAACCGCCCCTTTTTTAATGTGTATTTGATTTTAACTCTGCCAAATGGATGGGCATGGTCAAGTAAAAAATACCGCCGTTCGCATCAGCCTTGGCCCACAAACGCCCTCCGTTTGATTCTATAATTGTACGACAAATATTTAGACCTATGCCAATTCCTTGTGTCTTTGTCGTATAAAAAGGTTGGAAAATTGTTTCCACTTTGTCTTCGGGCACGCCCGGCCCTTTATCAAAAATACTGATCATCACATGATGGGTTGAATACTGCTCAGCATAAATATCAATCCGCTTGTCGATCACGTTGTATTCGATCATCGCATCAATAGCATTGCGCAAAATATTGATTAAAATTTGCTGCGCCATCGTTCGATCCATAAACACACTGGGCAAATCAGACGATGTGAGATGTTTTTCAATATGACAACCTTTTTGGCGCAACTCCAACTCCATAAAATCAATAACCTGATCAATTAAGTTAGGCACATCCAAAGCCGTCGGCGCAATCGTTTCTTGTTTGGCGAACTGCTGTACGCGGCGAGTGACGTTTGCCGCTCGTTCAGCTTGCCGACGAATTTTTTCTGTCACATCAATCAGGCGCTCACGCGACAAGGCCTGCTCACCTTTTTGAATGTAGTTCGACAATCCCGTGGCATAACCTGAGATCGCGGATAACGGCTGGTTGAGTTCGTGGGCAATCGCAGAAGCCATTTCACCCATGCTGATCAAATTATTGACCGTCTCTAAACGTTTTTGCTCGTCCTCTTGCAGCAACTCCAAGCGTTTGCGTTCGGTCACATCTTCAACCGAACTAATCCAACCAATATGCTGCCCGCCATCACCATACATCGGGCCGCCCCGCATGATCGTGTCGATGATTTCGCCTGACTTTTTGCGCATTTTAATTTCAAGCTTCGACTCTGCCAATGGATCAACCAGCAATCGATCCCGAACCGCAAGCAACTTGACTGCTTCATCTTTCGGAAAATAAGGCAACGGCGGTGGTATATTGAGCACTTCTGAAGCGCTATAACCGATCATTTCACAAAAAGCAGGATTCACATAAATCATTGTGCCATCAATTGAGTGCGCTCGGATGCCAACGGTCAGCGAGGTCTCAATCGCCTTGCGCAAGTTGTTTTGCGCAATCAATTCTTTCTCCGTTGCCCGTCGTCGGCGCATATCAAAGATCAGAGTTAACAAGCTGGCCAAAAGTGTCAGCAATAAAAACACCAAGCCCGCGAACAGTGCGCGCAAAACCCAAACTTGATTGTCCGGAGACAACTGCGCCCTCATAACCAAACTCAAACTACCCAGCCGCATGTCACGTTTGGCCGTAGGTAAAGCCTCATCAAAATGAATACTGTCATCATGCATGGTGGCATAAAGCATCTCGTTGCGATGATAAACATGCAGATGGTATTGGGTGGCAAACCATGCAGGTACAACGTTTTTGAATAAGGTTTGCAACGAATAATTCGACTTGATAAAACCAGTCAACTCATTGGAGTCGTTGTACAAAGGCTGAACGAACGACACCTCATAGTCGCCGTCAGACATCAAAAACGGCCCCGCTGCAGCAATACCGTTTTTAGCACGTGCATCTTTAATCGCCTCCTCCTCCAACAAAGAGCGCGTGACCGGTGCAATGTCTGTCTTTTTCATCATAGTCGCCGCCGATCCACGCGACACTCCGCGCTTGTCAAGCCAGTTGATATTGGTCAACGAAGGCGTACCGCTCATGATTTGTGCGCCATAGGCGACAAACTGCTCTTTATAAGTATTTCGTCGCTGCACATCACTGATCATCGCAATGATTTGTCGCTGACTGACTTCAATCCGTCCACTCACTGTTTGTTCAAACCAGTACAAATCGCCTTCGGTGTTATTGGCATTTTGCAACTTTTCGTTGCTTGAAACTTTGCCGTACACCGCCAGCACAACCCACACCGACAAAACCAGCAATACAACGGCTAAAATTGCCCACCAACGATCCCGCTGAAAAAAACGTGTCATGCACGCACTCCCAGCAGCAGCCCCAACTGCGTCACGTCGTGTACAAGATGCGTCGGCCGAGCAGATTGTAATGTTTCTAGATTGTGCGCCCCATAAGTCACCGCAATATTTTGCATTTGAGCACCATGTGCCATTTCAATATCATAAGTCGTGTCTCCCACCATTACGGCTTGATTCGCAGCAAGATCCAACTCCGCTAGTAACTCAAATAACATTTGCGGATGCGGCTTGGATTGGGTTTCGTCCGCAGTTCGGCTGCTGATGAAATGCTGTCGAAACTCAGGGTTATGCTGCAATACGCGATCTAAACCGGCACGCGACTTGCCGGTGGCAATCGCCAGATGTTTGCCTTGCAATTTAAGCTGTGCTAAAAGCTCATGGATGCCCGCAAACAAGGTGACCAAATTTTCACTCGCAAAATAGCTCCTCCGATAAACAGCCATAAACTCCGTCGTTTGTTCCGGCGTAATCGCACCAACCAATTGTTCAATCACCTCATTAAAGCCCAGACCGATCAACTGCTGCGCCTCAAAAACACTGGGTGTCGCAAGATTAAGCGCCATACAGGCTTGTTGCAAGCTGTGGCCAATAATGCCCGTCGAGTCAAATAAAGTGCCATCCCAATCAAAAATAATTAATTGTGCATCAGCATAAGGTGTATGTATGTTCATGTGATTTAAATGGAGAACCAACTATTGAAAAAGGACAGAATTGACTCGATGCACTCCAATCAATCTCACAAGACTCAAAGTTTGACAAAACTCGAACAAGACTCGAACCGCTCAAAAATAACTTATACGTTTAATAAAAACGCGCTCAAATGAGCGCGTTTTGAGTTAGGGATATTGGAGCAAATCACGCACCACACGCAAATCATCAATCAGTACCTGCAATCCGTTGAGCGCAACCATCGGCATTTGCTCTGACGGACGGGGCACGTCGGCAGAAGCAACTTCATCCGGCAAATCATCACTTAAGTCCAACACCTCTTCGTCCAACTCACTGTTGTCCTCGAGTTCAGGCGCATTGTCCATCAACAACTCAAAGGTTTCACTGCTTGCCGTGTTGGCAGACTTATTTTCCAGCTGTTGGCGCGCGCCCTGAATTGTATAGCCTTGCTCGTATAACAACTCACGAATTTTACGCACCAAAACCACTTCATGATGCTGATAATAACGACGATTACCACGACGCTTCATCGGGCGCAACTGCGTAAACTCTTGTTCCCAATAACGCAATACATATGAGCGGACACCGCACAACGTACTGACTTCACCAATCGTGAAGTAGCGTTTGGCAGGAATCGCGGGCAAATCCTGAGTCAAGACATAACCGGTGGGTTGCGTCATAGTCTTATCCTAAAGCCATCATGGGTTGGCTGGCCGGAACGCCCTCAACCACCTCTTTGAATTTTTGGCTGGCGTGGAAATTCACGACACGACGCGCGGCAATCGGCACCAGCTCACCAGTTTTAGGATTGCGCCCCGGACGCGAAGCTTTATCGCGCACGCTGAAGTTACCAAAGCCCGACAGTTTAACCATATCGCCCGCTTCCAAGGTATTGCGAATCTCGGCAAAAAACGCTTCAACCATTTCTTTCGCTTCGCGTTTGTTCAAGCCCACTTGTGCAAACAAGACTTCTGCCAACTCGGCCTTGGTCAAGGTGAACGCGCCATCACTACTGCTGATCAGCTCATCCAAAATATTCGATACAAAATTATTTTCCATGCCCATAATTCCCATCCTTAACGCAAGCGAGCGCCAACGTCTTTGTGTAATTGATCTAATAATTTTTTCATCAGCGCATCAATTTGCGCATCTTGTAAAGTTTCGCGCATGTCTTGTAATGAAATGCGATACGCCATACTTTTTTCACCTGCCGTCAAATGCTCGCCCTGATATACGTCGAATAATTGTACCGCATGGATGAGATTGTCAACACCTTGTTCTTGGATAAATTTCGAAAAAACCTCATTTATCGCTGCTGCGTTGACATCTTTCGATACAATCAGCGCCAAATCGCGTGTCACCATCTGTTGCTTAGAAACCTCAGTCGCCACCGGAACGGTACGCAACGCAACTGCATCGGCATCGATCTCAAACAGCATCGGTGCTTTAGGCAAATCATGCGCCTGTTGCAAACGTGGGTGCATTTGCCCCAACCAACCAATTGTTTGACCGTTCAACACAATATCGGCGCAGCGACCCGGATGCGCTGCAATATGAGCACTCGCCACGAAATTCAGTTTTAGCGGCGCGAACAACGCTTCGATCTGCCCTTTTACATCATAAAAATCCACATCCGTCGTTACGCTCGCCCATTGTTCGGGCGTACTCGAACCATACGCCAAACCGGCCAACTTGAGTGGCTGCGCAATATTCGGCACAGTGGAATCCGAAGCCGTGACGCTCGCGTCGCGATGAAACACTTTAGCGATTTCAAACACGCGCACGCGCGACTGCGAACGCGCCAAATTGGTTTTTAAATTTTGTACCAGTGATGCGACCAGCTGCGTGCGCATGACCGACAACGACGACGCGATCGGGTTGAGCAGTTTGATCGGATCACTGTCTTTACCGGCAAAATCCACTTCCAACGCATCATCAATAAAACTAAAGTTAATCACTTCTTGGTAACCCATAGTCGCCAACGCGTCGCGCACTTGATCCAAGGCGCGCTCCGCTTCGGGCACTTTAAGCATCGTCATTGTCGCGACCGGATCGCGCACGGGAATATTATCGTAGCCATACAAGCGCGCGATTTCCTCGATCAAATCTTCTTCAATCGCCATGTCGAAACGATAGGCCGGCGCAGTAACCGTCAAAGTTTCGCCGTGTTTCGCATCCGTAGCGCGGATCACGTTAAGTTGCAATTGACTCAAAGCTTTAGCCATGTCATCCGTGGGAATGTCAACGCCAATGACTTTTTGCGCACGCGCCACGCGCACAGTTACATCCGAACGGATCGGCAATTCACCGATAATTTCCGATACCGGCCCCACTTCACCACCGCAAATATCGAGTACCAAACGCGTCGCGTATTCAATCGCTTCGCGCTGCCCCGTAAAATCCACACCACGCTCAAAGCGGTGTGATGCATCGGTTGAGAAGCGGTAACGGCGGGCCTTACCTTGAATCACATCCGGCGAGAAAAATGCAGCCTCGAGAAAAATATCATGCGAGTCAAGCTCGGCTTTGGTCGAGTCACCACCCATAATCCCAGCCAAACCGATCACGCCCGAATCATCGGCAATCGCCAACACGTCATCTTGCAACTCATGAGTTTGATCGTTCAATAATTTAACCGACTCGCCGTTTTTCGCCATGCGTGCGTGTAACGTGCCGCTGATTTTATTCAAATCATAAACGTGCATCGGCTGACCCCGTTCGAGCATGACATAAGCGGTGATGTCGACCAGCGCCGAGATCGAGCGCACACCCGCGCGCTCCAAACGCTGTACCATCCACAAGGGCGTCGGCGCAGCGGCATTGACTTTTTTCATGACTCGACCGGTAAAGCGGGCGCACGCAACAGAATCATCCACACGAATCGCCAACTCATCACTGATCGTCGGCGCAATTGTTTCTGAGGCAAATGTTTTCAACGGCGCGCCGGTCATCGCCGCGACATCACGCGCCACGCCTCGAATCGACAAGCAATCCGCGCGGTTCGGCGTGAGTTTGATCGTGAAAACATGATCATCCAACGACAAATAATCGCGAATATTGGTGCCAACAGTCGCATCACCCGGCAAAATCATCAAGCCCGAAGCTTCGTCATTGATGCCCAACTCACGCGCCGAACACAACATACCACTTGAGGCGACACCACGCAGTTTAGCCGCTTTGATTTTAAAATCATTTGGCAACTCTGCACCGATCAACGCAGTCGGCACTTTAATCCCAACGGCGGCATTTGGTGCACCACAAACGATTTGCAACAACTCGCCCGTACCGGCATCCACTTGGCAAACATTGAGTTTGTCCGCATCCGGATGCTTCTCCATGCTGACAATTTGACCGATCACCACAGACGTAAATGCAGGCGCTGCGGGATCACATTCCTCAACCTCTAAACCGCCCATGGTGAGCGTATTGGCAAGTTGGTCAGTGGTTAAATCTGGATTGACCCATGTACGGAGCCAATGTTCTGAAAATTGCATGTGTATCCTCAATCAATATTAGTGTTTTGTTTGCGTTGCTCTTGGATTAATTGTGCCATTTCAATGTGCCGTAAATCATTGCTCGCATTCAGCGCCTCAACGACGCTGCATTGATTTTCACTCGGCTGATTTTGACTGACTTTCCATTTACCTTCCAAGCGCGTGATCGTGATCTCAATGCCAACGATCGCGTGTTCAATCAATTGATCGGTGTAGTTCAAAGGCGCATCGTCCACCACCCATGGTTGTTCAAACCTCGCCTCTTGCTGTGTGGTTAAAGCATTCAGTTGCGCACGCAGCCAAGCAGCATCCTCAATGACACGCAGCGTGCCATAAGCGTGAACTGCCGCGTAATTCCAAGTCGGCACAACGCGTCCGGTTTGCGTTTTGGTCACGTACCACGATGGCGAAATGTAAGTATTTACACCCTGAAAAACCACCAATACGTCAGTATTGCTCAAATCGCGCCATAACGGATTGGCACGCGCGACATGCCCTTGCAACAGTCCGTAAGTCTCATTCGCCATCAAATAAAACGGAATATGA
>JBIKPB010000168.1:0-4138 GCA_044357705.1 Formosimonas sp.
CGCGAGCAGTTGGTTGAGTTGCGTTTTGTTGTAACCGTTCACGCCGGCTTCATCCAAACCTTTATAAACCCATTGCGTTTTGTGCCAAACATCATCGGAAAACTGTGAGTAACCACCGTCGGCATAAGATGCAAAGTTGACTTTATCGTCATTAAAGTCGGTTTTTTTCAAACGTACCGTTGCGCCATTACTGAGCTGCCATGTGGTGACATCCAGTTTGTCATCATGGTTGCTGCTGATGATTTGACCGGCAACGGGTTGTATTTTGAGTAGGGATTGATAGATGGCTTGCGCTTGCGGTGGGCTGGTCTTGAGGCGACTGTCCATTACATTTGCCACAGCTTGGGGGGTCAAATGAGAAACGGTTTGGTTGGTATTGATGATTGCGATGCGATTATCTGCTGTGAAATAAGAGCGCGCCAGTGTATTGAGTGCATCCAAGGTTACCGTCGGTAAGTAATCTTTTGTGATTGTATATTCCCAAGCGAGGCTTGGCAAAGGTTCATTCTCGACGGCACTGCGGATATATTCATTTGCTTTGTCACTTGACTCGACTTTATCACGGTTGTTGTAGCTGTTTTCCATGAGCGCCAAAATTTTTGAACGTGCCCGATCAAGCTCGACTTGAGTGAACCCATGCTCAATGATGCGTTGGTTTTCAGTGTGCAATGCTTTGAGCGACTCCAGTGCTTTACCATTCGCAACCTGTGCACCGATGGTATAAGCTCGCTTACTTTGAGCCAAACCCGCAAGTACACCATCGACACTATATGCATTGATAAAGGGTGGTTTGGCGCTGTCTTGTAAAGCATCTAAGCGTTCATTGATCATGGTATTGACTAAGAGATGCTGAATATCCTTGAGATATGTGCCGACGGTTTTGTCGTTTGATGTGTTCGCTTGTTCTTTATAAGTGAGTGTGACACTGTTTTGAGGTAAGTCTTTGTGGCTAAAAATCCCGATGAGCGGCTTTGTGTTGTTTGCCACCTGTGTCGATGGCAGGATCGCTGGTTGGGGCGGACGTTGGGTTTTACCGAAATGCGCTTCAATCATTGTGCGTGTTTTCGCGACATCCACATCGCCTACGACAATCACACTCATCAAATCAGGACGATACCAGTCTCGATAAAAATCACGCAGGCGTTGAGGATCAGCGTTTCGCACAATATTCATGTCGCCAATCGGAAGGCGTTTGGGATAGAGTGAGCCATCAAGCAGAACGCTGATGTTTTTGTTGTTAATCGTTGACTCCGGATTTTGTGTGCTCAGGCGCCATTCTTCCTCGACAATCGGTCGTTCTTGATTGATTGCATTGGTGTCGAGCGTCATATTAAACGCCCAGTCTTCTAAAATCTGCAAACCGGCTTCTAGATTTTTAGGATCATTCAGAGGTATTGGCAAAATATAAACCGTTTCGTTAAAACCAGTATATGCATTCAAGTCGGCACCAAATTGCACACCCATGCGTTGCAATTGATCGACTAGAGTCTGTTTGGGAAAACGAGCCGTACCGTTGAATGCCATGTGTTCTAACAGGTGCGCCAAACCGCGTTGATCGTCTTGTTCGTTAAGCGAGCCCGCACGTATGACCAAACGTAACTCGGCCTTGTGCTCTGGACGTAAGTTGTGGCGAATGTAATATGTAAGACCGTTGTTGAGCGTACCAGTAACCAACTGCTCATCGACGGGAATAGGAGCCGTAAATTCGATGCTAGGGGGTATTTGCGCTTGAGTCGGTAATGACAAGACTGAGGACAGTAGGACTATTGCAAATGAAATGTGTGATTTTTTCATTGATTTCATGAGTAAAAAGAAATGATTGTACGCGCCTGCCAAAAGGCATGGGCAATCGTTTCCTGTAATTGTTCGGTCTGTTTCCATTAAAAAAGGCGTACAACATCGTGTACGCCCTTTATTCAGGAGTTGGCTCGCGTTATTCAGCAGCATGCATACCGCTGATGACCTGGCTGAAGCCACCATCGACGTAAGTGATTTCACCGGTAATGCCACCTGCTAAATCAGACAGCAAGAATGCGGATGCATTGCCGACGTCTTCGATGGTGACGTTACGGCGCAGCGGTGCATTTTGCTCAACGACTTTTAAAATATTGCCAAAACCTTTGATGCCTGAGGCCGCTAAAGTTTTGATCGGGCCGGCTGAAATGCCATTTACACGAATACCACGTGGACCCAAACATTGTGCGAGGTAACGTACAGAAGCTTCTAGCGATGCTTTGGCCAAACCCATTGTGTTATAGTTCGGTAAAACTTTGAGTGAACCCAAGTAGGTCAGGGTCAACAATGCAGCGTTAGGCGAGAGCATGGGTAATGCTGCTTTAGCCATCGCGGGGAAACTGTAAGCCGAAATGTCATGCGCGATTTTGAAGCCTTCGCGTGAGAAGCCCTCTAAAAAATCGCCGGAAATCGCTTCGCGGGGTGCGAAGCCGATCGCGTGTACGATACCGTCGAGTTGTAGCCATGTCTTTTGCAGATCCGCAAATGCACCTTCGATTTGTGCATCGTCCGCAACGTCGCATTCAAAAATCAACTCAGAATCAAATTCTTTAGCAAAGTCCGTGATGCGATCTTTGAAACGCTCGCCGACATAGGTAAAGGCCAGTTCCGCGCCTTCGCGTTTGCAGGCTTGAGCGATGCCGTAAGCGATTGAGCGGTTGGACAGTAAGCCGGTGATGAGGATGCGTTTGCCTTGTAAAAATGCCATAGGTTTTCTCCGTGATGTTGTAAGCGTAAAACGTTGCGATTGTACGTGATGAGTGTTGCGCGTGCCTTGATTTTTAACGCACGCGCGTTCGATTCGAGTTTTATTTTTTTGCGACTTTTTTGTTTTTGTTGTTGTTCGACACGGCTTCCTTTACGTTGGTTTTTGGCTTATTGTCTTTCGGTGTCGGTTTGTTTGCTGTTGCTTTAACCGTCACTTTTTCGGTAGCTTTGGTGCTGGTTTTAGCCGCGGATTTAGCGATGGGTTTTTCTGCCGTTACTTTAGTGGTTTTGGTGTTGCTTTTGGCGGCTACCTTTTCTTGCACTTTGATCACGGCTTTAGGATTGATTTTACCGCTGGCCGCTTTCGTGGGTACAGTTTTTTCAGGTGCCAACTTGGTGCTTTTGGCTTTGTTGTTTTTTACTTCTGTTGGAATCGGTTGCGCTTTGCTTTTCTGCGTGGCATTGACTTTAATCACTTCAACTTTAGGCTTGCTGGTTTGTGCCAGCTTAACGACGGGTTTAGGTTCAGGTGTTTTGACAACCGGTTTTTTGACTTGAACGACGGGGTTCGCAAGCGGGGCAATGACTTCAGGTGGATCCTCGATAAGTGCAACTAAGGGTTTAAGCGCCGTATTGTTATCCGGTTCTACTGCTGCTAGTACAGGTGTATCGGTGACAGTGTTTATCGGTGTACTGATCGGATTTGCTGCCGTGATGGTTGTTGCGGCGCTAGCATCGATTGTATTTTCAATGGGTGCTGTTGTCACGTTAGTTACCGCTTCAACAGAAGGAGTGGGCATGATTACGGGTGCTGTTGGTTCGGCTGCTTGAACGATCACTGGTTGTGGATTGACGATGATTGGCTGAGGTGGTGTGCTGATCAATGGTGTGGCCGGAGCCGCAATGCGTACAGGTGTTGCGATCAATGCATTGCTTGCGGGGGTTGGATCATTGAGTGCGTTATTGTTTTTGATGAGCAAACCCAAATCATCGTCGTTGGTATTATTACTGACCACTAGGCCGGGACCGTTGTTGGTGTTGCTTACTGTAAATGGGTTGATGATGCCGCTGCGTTCTTGGCGTGTTTTTTCATCGGTATTTTGTACGACAATGGTCGGTTGCTCGATATAGTTACCGTTGCTTAAACCGACATCACCGGTCGTTGTTGATAAACCAGCTGTCAAGGCATCATAGGGGATGTCTTGGCTGTTTTTATTCGACGTTCGAGGTACTAATATTGCGGAGCCGGCTTTGACGTAATAGTGATTGGTCGGAATATTGTTTAAATAACGCAAGTTATTTGCATCCGTGTTGAATTTTGATGCGATGTCGTCCAATGATTCGGTGTTATAAGTTGAGTAAGTCGTAATACTGGCTAAGTTTTGTGAGGTGTCGCGTAATGCACTGCGGACATCAT
>JBIKPB010000151.1:0-4628 GCA_044357705.1 Formosimonas sp.
CGGGAACTAGGATTTTACTCCCCAGTGAGGCGACGATTACAGGTTTTTTAAAGGCTGGGTTGATGCGTTTGAAGCTATCAATATCGAGGCCTGATAAACTTGCGGCTTTGGCTAGGTCAATGTCTCGTGTAACCAAAACCACTTCATGACGCAGATTATTGCTGATGTTGGGTAAACTGATGCCATACTGTGCGGGATTGTTCACAATGTTTTTAATGGCTTGCAACTTCGGTACGTACTGGCGTGTTTCCAATGGCATTTTGATGTCGGCATAAGTCCCTGCCAAGCCATTAGCTTGTGCACGGCGTACGGCTTTGGTGACATTGCCCGGCCCCCAGTTGTAGGCTGCCAGTGCGAGTTGCCAATCACCGAACTGATTATAGAGGCGCTGTAAGAACGTTAAAGCAGCATCGGTCGAAGCGACCACATCATTGCGTTGATCGGCAAAATGATTTTGTTGCAATGAAAAATCCCGACCGGTTGCCGGCATGAATTGCCATAAACCAGCGGCTTTGACCGGTGACTGTGCGGTCGTTACGAAAGCCGATTCGACAAATGGCAGCAAGGCGATTTCGCTCGGCATTTTGCGGCGTTCAACTTCATTCATGATAATGTACATGAAGTCACCCGAGCGATTTGCCATGCGACCGACGTAATCGGCGCGTTGTGCGTAGTACTTTTCTTTGGTGGTGACTTCATCGTTGTACAAATTGGGCATGGCGTAGCCGTTGCGCACGCGCTCCCAAATGTCGTTGCTGTGCGTGCGTGACTTGTTGTAATTTGAATCCGCACGGTTGGTGCTCGATGAGCCTGTTGTCGGGCCGCCGGCGCAAGCTGCAAGGAGTAAGGCAACAGCGCATACGCTGACTAAACGGGGCTTGAATAATTTGATCATGTTTCTCTTTATCCTCGTGGAGCAAGCTCAACACGGTGGTCAGTGGGTGATTAAAATGTATTTTTTAAAGCACGACACAGTTTAAAAGCGTCAAAGGGCGTTTGGATCGAGACTTCCGATACGCCGCGACGAAGAGCGAATTCAGTCAAGTGGCTAATCCACTCGGATTCAAATGCGACACAACGCATATAGGGGTTGATGGACTTTTCCAGCGCCAAATGAGAGGGTAAACTAGGCTGGTCGCGCGCGCGTGCGTATTTTACCTGATTATTGTAGTTCTGAGTGGGTTCAGAGCCTGGGTCAATTGCAAGAGCGTATTCTAAATTACTCAGGGTGTATTCATGTGCGCAAGCGACAAGTGTGTTATCGGGTAACTGCATAAGTCTTTGAAAAGTATCAAATAACTGTTCAATCGTGCCGTCAAATAAGCGACCGCAACCCGCACTGAAAATCGTATCGCCGCAGAACAAAAGGGGCTGCGGCAATGCGTTGGGCAGATAGTAGCTCACATGGTCATAGGTGTGTCCAAACGTGCTGATCAACTCGACGTTAATCTCGCTGTGATTGAGTTTAAATTTTGCAGGCGAAAGTAAAATATCGGTCAGTTGCGGAATCCGTTGCGAAGCACCGACCTTTGAGTAAGGGCAATAGTTCTTCAATCCCTTCGACGTGATCATAATGATGGTGAGTAATCAAAATGTCCGCCAGTATCAAGCCGTTTTGCGCGATATAATCACGCACTGGCGCCGCCAATGATGGATCAATGACACAGGCATATCGGTTGTCGTGCAAAATCCAAATGTAGTTGTCTTGACGACACGGAATCGGTTTAAGGGTGAGCATGGGTGTGGTTTCGAAAAAAGTTTCTTCGCTTTTTAATAAGTTTGACGATTAATAAACTGCCAAGATTTTATAGGATCCATGTGCACCGAATAGATCCAGCGCCAATGGATGGTGTGCAATGCGCACATCATAACGTCAGTTATTGGAAAAAATATGAAGCAAAACGAGTGGGACAGTGTCGCTGGCAAGTATCTTACTGCATGGGAGCAGAAGCTGCTCGATACTTGGGCGGGCGATGCGTTTGGTTTTTACGCCGCTCAATTGGGGCATACGGCGCGCTTGCACGGATTGGCGCAAAACCGTTGCTCGCAACGCTGGGCGATTGAGGTGGGAGAGCGCTTGTATGAGTCGGCTCATGCGCACGAAGTACGATATGTCGATGTCGGTGACTTTACTGTATTGCCGTTTGAGTCCGACAGTTTGGATGTATTGATTTTGCCACATACCCTAGACGATCATCCCGAACCGCATGCGGCTTTGCGCGAGGCGTATCGAGTCTTACGCTCCGAAGGTAAAATGATTATTTTGGGCTGTAACCCGATGAGTTTATGGGGCGCATCGGCACGCTTCGCGCGTTGGCGTGGTCAATCATGGTGGGCCTATCGCCATCAATCGTTGCATGTTGGGCGTCTCAAAGATTGGTTGCAACTGCTCAATTGTGACATTACTCAGGGTAAATACGGTTGTTACGCACCTTATGTACGCTCTGATCAATGGCTGCGACGCTGGCAGTGGATGGAAAATGCAGGTGATCGTTGGTGGGGCATGGCCGGTGCGGTATATGCGATTATGGCGGTCAAACGCGTACACGCGCCGACGTTGGTCGGACTGATCAACGAGAAAAAAAAGAATCGGTCGTGGATCAAGCAGCCTGCACTCAATACAGTGAATCACCATAAAACGGAACATCAAATCAAACAATGAAATTGGTACAAATTTATACAGATGGCGCCTGTAAAGGCAATCCTGGTGTCGGTGGCTGGGGCGCATTATTGCGTTGTAATGGCGTTGAAAAAGAATTGTTCGGTGGCGCAGCACATACAACCAATAATCGCATGGAATTGCTCGCCGTGATTGAAGGGCTGCGCGCACTCAAAAAAAGCAGCATCGTTGAGGTTTATACCGATTCCAAATACGTGCAGCAAGGTGTGAGCGAATGGCTTGCAGGTTGGAAAAAAAATGGCTGGAAAACCGCTGCGCGTAAACCGGTTAAAAACGATGATTTATGGCGCGATTTGGATGCGTTGTTGCCAGAGCACGAATTGAGCTGGCATTGGGTCAAAGGTCATGCGGGACATGTCGAAAACGAACGTGCCGATGAGTTGGCAAACAAAGGGGTGGCCAGTGTGGCTTCTGCCTCATAAGCACTGGATTATTTTGAATACAAAAAACTGAAAACTTCTTAAAATCGACTCATGGTCACTTGCTTTTTTCAGTTTGAAAATAAGTCGTAAAAAATCCCGCTTAATTAAGCGGGATTTTTTACGAAACGAGTTGTTTTATTGTGCATCATTATCGTCAGATTTTTCTCTGGGTTTGCGTGCACTGCCCGCAACCATTTTGAACTCAAACAAGCGGCAATCGAGCGCACCATTGTAAAGCGGTGTTTTCTTGCTGGGAGACAAGCGCATGTATTTGGGCGTGTCACGATCACTGGTTAAAATATACGCATTCCAACCCGCATAATTCGCCTTGAGATGATCAGCCCATTGTTTGAAAAATACGGCGGTCTCATCCGAAGTGGTCACATCAATTCGTTCACCGTAGGGCGGATTGCTGATCAAAATACCACTCTCACCGGGTGGCATGACCTTTAATGCATTGTTTTGTTCAAATGCGACAGGGAAGGGCAATTGCGCGCGATTCAGATTATTTTCTAAATCATGTACGGCGTGTGCGCTGATGTCGCTGGCGAATAAGGCGCGCGGAGTTTTGTTGATTGTGACATCGTTGCGGATTTTATCCCACAGTGTTTTATCGAAGCCGCGGTACTTTTCAAACGCAAACATGCGTTGCCAACCAGCCGGAATACCGGCGGCCATTAAACCCGCTTCAATAATGATCGTGCCACTGCCGCACATCGGATCGAGTAAGGGCTGATCGGGTTTCCAGCCTGAAAGCTGGATTAAGCCGGCGGCGAGATTTTCGCGCAGAGGAGCGCGACCTTTGTCAAAGCGCCAACCACGTTTGAACAAGGCTTCGCCCGAAGTGTCGAGGTAAAGTGTTGCGTCGAATTCAGTCAAGAATGCGTAAATCCGTACATCGGGAAGGGCAGTGTCGACCGAAGGACGGACATCCATTAAGTCACGGAAATAGTCACACACCGCGTCTTTGATGCGTAGTGTGATGAACTCTAAGCTTTTGAGCGGGCTTTTAATTGCCGTGACTTCGATTTTAATCGTTTGGTCGGGCGAAAAATAACTGCTCCACGGCATGCGCGCGGCGAGGTTGTAAATATCGCCTTCTTTTTGGTAGCCTTGGCTACCTAAACGTAACAAAATGCGTGACGCAATACGTGAGTGTAAGTTTGCGCGATACATCAAAGCCAAATCGCCCGAGAAAGCAACGCCGCCATGTGTGGCTTTAACATGTGTGGCATTGAGGGCTTTGAGTTCGGCTTCGAGCAAATGCTCTAAACCGCGTGGACAGGGGGCAAAGAATGAGAGTGATGACATGTTTGAGTTTAAGAAAGCGGTTTGATAACAACAAGTGCGGTGATGGCGAACATCAAGACAATAGGAATTTCGTTGAACCAACGGTACCAGCGATGGCTGTGTCGGTTTTGGTGTGCATCGAATTGTTTGAGCAAGTAGCCGCAGTAAAAATGATAAATGAGGGTCGCTAAAACCAACATTAATTTGATGTGTAGCCAGCCACCGCTAAAGCCAAA
>JBIKPB010000080.1:0-7116 GCA_044357705.1 Formosimonas sp.
TGCTGATGGGCGGGCTTGATTTAAAGTATAAAAATGCAAGGCAGGCGCGCCCAACTCAATCAAGCGTTGGCACAATTGCACCACAACATCTTGGCCAAATGATGTAATCGAAGCTTTATCGTCACCAAAACTGGCGAGCTTGAGGCGCACCCAACGCGGTAATTCAGCGCCGCAGACATCAGAAAAGCGTGCTAACTGACTGTAATTCGTGATCGGCATAATGCCCGGCACGATCGGTGCGGTTACACCTGTTTTGCGTGCATCGTCGACGAAGCGTGCGTACGCATCGGCATTATAAAAATATTGAGTGATGGCAGAGTCTGCACCGGCATTCATTTTATTGACAAAATGCTTCATGTCGTCGGCAGGGCTGCGCGACTGCGGGTGATATTCGGGATAAGCAGCCACCTCGATGTGAAAATGATCGCCGGTTTTTTCACGGATGAATGCGACCAGTTCAGACGCATAGTGAAACTCGCCCATACCGCCCATGCCCGATGGTAAATCGCCACGTAATGCAACAATGCGGCGAACGCCTTGTTGCTTTAAGTCGTTGAGAATTTCCAGCATATAGTCATGCGTCGCGCCGACACATGACAAGTGCGGTGCAGCGTCAAAACCGAGTGAACGGATATTTGCAATAGTGGTAAAAGTACCGTTTTGTGTCGAACCGCCGGCACCGTACGTGCATGAAAAAAACTCGGGTTTAAAGGCCGCTAAAGTATGCACGGCATTCATCATTTTTTCAGTGCCTTCTGGTGTTTTGGGCGGAAAAAATTCGAAACTGACGGGAATGTTGAGACTCATGCTTGATCCTATAAAACGGTATTTTGATTGATTCTAATTAGGGGTTACTTGTGCTTGAACTGCTTAGTATTGATATTGCGCAAATACGAAAAATTCTTTGTTGCCATCGCCACCAGTGATCGGGCTGGCAAAATAATCCAAAACGGTGAACGAGTTATCGACACACGATTGCAAAATATTGGCGTGTACGATGGCGTAATCCGCCTCGTTTTTAACGATCCCGGCTTTACTCAAAGCGTCGGCAGATAACTCGAATTGAGGTTTGACCAGTGCCAATAAATGCGCACCGTTTTTGAGCAAAGGTGCTGTATCTTCGTTCGCCGCAAAAATCGGTAAGACTTTGGTCAATGAGATGAATGATAAATCAGCGACGATCAAGTCGAAGTTGTGTGTAATCGCACTGTGATCGGGGTAACGGTCATTCCATGCGTCGCTCAAACTCGCCTCATCTAAGTAGCGTGCGTTCAGATTCTCAAACAAGGTCAATCGCGACTCATCGCTCAAACGTTTGTGTAATTGTCCTGAACCCGCATCTATGCCGATCACATGTGAGGCACCATGTTGTAGTAAACAATCTGTAAAGCCGCCCGTACTGATACCCAAATCAAGACAAGTTAAGTCGTTAACATTCAAACCCGTATGCGCCAACGCACCAGCAAGCTTGATACCTGCACGCGATACGTATTTGTCGGTATCAGATGGCAATACTTCCAGCACTGCATCATCGGTGATTTCGTAAGACGGTTTGCTGATGATGCGCCATTCCGAACCTTGATGCATACGCACACGTTGATCGGCAATCATACGCTGGGCGTGGCTGCGTGATTCGGCTAGATTTTGAGTAACTAGCACTTGGTCAATTCGACTCATGGTTCACATTTCAAAAATATTATTTCTTACCGAAAGTAGGTAACAAAATGGATGCACCGGCCCAGCTGATAAGGCTGTAAACAATTGATGCGAATAATGCCGTTGTAAAATTATCGATGGCAAAACCATCAATAACGCGGTCGACCAACAGCATGAAGCCCGCATTAATCACCCAAGTAAAAAGCCCGAGTGTGATGATTTGTAGCGGCAGCGTCAAAATTTGCACAATCGGTTTGATGAATGTATTGAGTAACCCCAAAATTGCTGCTGCAGCCAATGCTGCTTGCCAGCCACTGAAGTGCATGCCTTTAAAGATGAACGGCAGTGTCATCAAAGCAAGGGTATTGATTGCCCAAAGTAAAAGCCAATTTCTCATAGTGAGCTCCTAAAAGTCAAAAGTCGCAGCGCGATGAATCACGCCGCGACAATATAGCATTCTCTTGCAGAGATTGTCTCTCGCCAGTGATTAGTAACGATAGTGCTCAGGTTTGTATGGACCATTTTTATCGACGCTGATGTAAGCGGCTTGCTCGTCCGTCAATACCGTCAATTTCGCACCGATACGCTCTAAATGCAAGCGTGCGACCTTTTCGTCAAGGTGTTTCGGTAACACATACACTTCATTTTTGTATTTGTCGCCATGCTGGAAAATCTCGATTTGCGCCAAAGTTTGGTTGGTGAACGAGTTGCTCATCACAAACGAAGGGTGACCTGTGGCACAACCCAAATTGATCAAGCGACCTTCAGCCAACAAAATAATGCGCTTGCCGTCAGGGAATACGATGTGATCGACCTGTGGTTTGATGTTGTCCCATTCCAAATCTTTGATGCCCGCGATGTCGATTTCGTTGTCGAAGTGACCGATGTTGCAGACAATCGCTTGATCGCGCATTTGGTTCATGTGTTCGCGCGTGATGATATTGAAGTTGCCGGTGGTCGTGACGAAAATATCCACTTGGCCAACCACGTCTTCCAAACGTACCACACGATAGCCTTCCATCGCCGCTTGCAATGCGCAAATCGGATCGATTTCAGTGATCATCACCGTCGCACCCAAACCACGTAAAGATTGCGCAGAGCCTTTACCCACATCGCCGTAGCCACAAACGAGGGCGACTTTACCTGCGATCATCACATCCGTTGCACGTTTGATGCCATCGACCAAAGATTCGCGGCAGCCGTACAAGTTGTCGAATTTAGATTTAGTCACAGAGTCGTTGACGTTAATTGCTGTGAATGGCAAACGACCTTGTTCTTGTAACTGATACAAACGTTTCACGCCGGTCGTGGTTTCTTCAGTTACGCCTTTGATTTGCGCGAGTCGGGTTGAGTACCAAGTTGGATCGGTTTTGAGTTTTTCGCGGATTGATGCGTAGAATACGATTTCTTCTTCCGAGCCTGGATTGTCGAGTACCGACAGATCTTTTTCAGCGCGAGCACCAATGAGGAGCAACATCGTCGCGTCGCCACCATCATCCAAAATCATATTTGCTTGTTCGCCATCCCACTCAAAAATTTTGTGGGTGAATTGCCAGTATTCTTCCAAAGACTCGCCTTTGAATGCAAACACAGGCGTACCCGCCGCAACGATTGCCGCCGCCGCATTGTCTTGAGTCGAGAAAATATTGCACGACGCCCAGCGCACTTCAGCACCCAAAGATTGCAAGGTTTCGATCAACACACCGGTTTGAATCGTCATGTGCAATGAGCCGGCAATACGTGCGCCTTTGAGCGGCTTCGATTCGCCAAACTCTTTACGCAAAGCCATCAAGCCCGGCATTTCAGTTTCAGCAATGTTGAGTTCTTTGCGACCCCAAGCGGCGAGCGATAAGTCGGCGATGTAGGCGTCTTTGGTGATGTGTGGCATTGGGTTTCCAGTCAAGTAAGGGAAGCCGTGCGCATCGTGATGAATTATTGACAGGCATTGACAGGCAATAAAAAACGACGCTCACGTCTAATGAATTAAATTAGAGGTGAGCGTCGTTTTAAAAACCAACATCGAGCCTGGCGAATCAAATCTCGTCGCAACGCTCCTCGATGAAGTGGGGCGAATTATAACATGTTTCGTGCGTGGTGCGCGATATGATCCTTGATAAACGTTTGAATAAACCAATACGAATGATCGTATCCAGCATGACGACGCAGATTCAATTTTTGGCCGGATTGTTTGGTTGCCGCTGCTAATGCGGTGGGGTGGAGTTGTTGCTCCAAAAACTGATCCGCATCACCTTGATCGATCAAAATTTCGCTGGCGATAGTTTGTTTTTGCATCAAAACGCTGGCATCCCACTCCGCCCAAGTCGTGCGATCGGAGCCGAGGTAGTTGCTGAACGCTTTTTCGCCCCAAGGCACTGCGGAAGGGTTGGCAATTGGCGCAAAAGCCGAAACCGAATGCCAACGTTCAGGATTGCGCAAAGCGGTGACGAGCGCACCGTGACCACCCATTGAGTGGCCGAAAATACCACGTTTGTCGGTACGTACTGGAAAATGAGTTTCGATCAAATCGGGTAATTCGCCGTTTACATAACTGCCCATCCGATAATTCGCCGCCCAAGGTGCTTGTGTGGCATCGAGGTAAAAGCCCGCGCCGACACCAAAGTCCCAATTGTCCGAATCGCCCTCAATGTTTAAACCGCGCGGACTGGTGTCGCACGCGACCAAAACCAAGCCATGCTTGGCGGCATAACGCTGTGCACCGGCTTTGATCATGAATGTTTCTTCAGTACAGGTTAGGCCGGCCAAAAAATATAAAGCAGGTAAAAGCTTGTCTTGCGCTGTGTTGGGGACGAAGACCGCGAAGCGCATTTCGCTTTGTGTCTCGGTTGAAAAGTGACTGTAAAAGCCCATTTTTCCACCAAAACAGACATGCTCAGAGCGTGTCGTAATCGTCATGCTCATTAAAACACCACCACGCTGCGAATCGACTCGCCTTTTTCCATCAAATCAAAACCTTCGTTGATGCGCTCAAGTGGCAACGTGTGCGTAATCAAGTCGTCGATGTTGATTTTGTTTTCCATATACCAGTCGACGATTTTCGGTACGTCAGTACGACCGCGCGCACCGCCGAATGCGGAGCCTTGCCAAACGCGACCCGTAACCAATTGGAAGGGGCGCGTGGCGATTTCTGCGCCGCCAGCGGCGACGCCGATGATTGTCGATTTGCCCCAGCCTTTGTGGCAGCATTCGAGGGCTTGGCGCATCAATGTCGTATTGCCGACGCATTCAAAAGTGTAGTCCGCACCACCACCGGTCAAGGCGACGATGTATTCGACCAAATCACCAGCGATTTCTTTAGAGTTGACGAAGTGTGTCATACCGAATTGGCGTGCGAGCGCTTCACGTTCAGGATTGATATCCACACCGACAATCATGCCCGCGCCGGCCATTTTTGCACCTTGAATTACATTTAAACCGATGCCACCCAAGCCGAACACCACGACACTTGCGCCGACTTCGACTTTGGCGGTGAAAATCACCGCGCCGATGCCGGTTGTTGCGCCACAGCCGATGTAACAAACTTTATCGAAAGGCGCATCTTTGCGGATTTTAGCCAGCGCAATTTCGGGCAGAACCGTGTAATTGGCAAAGGTCGAGCAGCCCATGTAATGCAAAATCGGTTGACCGTTGAGCGAAAAGCGGCTTGAGCCATCAGGCATCACGCCGCGACCTTGCGTGCTGCGGATTTTTTGGCACAGGTTGGTTTTGCGCGACAGACAATATTCACACTCACGGCATTCAGGCGTGTAGAGCGGAATGACATGATCACCTTTTTTGAGACTGGTCACACCCGGTCCGACATCAACCACAATCCCAGCGCCTTCGTGCCCTAAAATCGCCGGAAACATGCCTTCAGGATCAGCGCCCGACAGAGTATATTTATCGGTGTGGCACAAGCCGGTGGCTTTGATCTCAACCAAAACCTCACCCGCACGCGGGCCTTCGAGTTGTACGGTTTCGATGGATAAAGGTTGGCCAGCAGCAAAAGCAACGGCAGCGCGAACGTCCATAATAAGCTCCAAAAAGTAACGAAATAATAACGATAAAGTGGCGATACTTTAACATTGTTTTGGCTGCGCAAATTTCGTTTATGAGGCATAAGCTGCGTTACAATGCGCTTTTGCCCAAATTTGCTGATCATGAAAAAATTTGCCGTCATCGGTAACCCGATTGCCCACAGCCGTTCGCCCGATATTCACGCCGCTTTTGCGGCCTCGTGCGGGATCGAGTTGAGCTATGAACGCGTATTGGCTGGTTTAGAAGAGTTTAAATCGTGTGTGGATGGTTTGCGCGCGGCAGGATTTAGTGGCGCCAATGTGACGGTGCCATTTAAACTTGATGCGTGTGCTTATGTAGATGAATTATCTGATGCGGCACGTTGGGCGGGTGCGGTCAATACGCTAATTTTGTCCGCTGACAAAACCGGTGGTGACAATACTGACGGTGTGGGTTTGGTACGTGACATTACGGTGAACTTAAACACTGCTCTCAAAGGCAGAAATGTTTTATTGCTCGGCGCAGGTGGGGCAGCGCGTGGGGTTTTGCGACCTTTATTATTAGAGCAGCCGGCGCGTGTGACGGTCAAAAACCGCAGTTTGGATAAAGCGCAAATTTGGTTGGACGATGTTAAAAAAACGGCTGATTTTGCGCAAGTTGCGGGCGATTGCGATTTAAATGTTGAAGCGTGGGACAAAGATGATGCGCGTGATTACGATGTGGTGATCAACGCGACCGCGAGCGGTTTGGATGTCGTCTTTGTACCGCCGAAAGGTGTGGCCTTAACCGATAACGCACTGGCTTATGACATGATGTACGGTAAGCAAACCGCTTTTTTGGATTGGGCATCACACCATCAAGCGCGCACCGCAGATGGTTGGGGCATGTTGGTTGAGCAGGCGGCCAAAAGCTTCGAGATTTGGCATGGCGTGATGCCTGATACGCGGGTGCTTATTGCGACGCGTGGTCAACCGCAATAAGACATCAATCGACGATCTGTTAGTGTAGGGAAGTAAAAATTTTGAGCCGTCAACGCCCAAAATATCCGTCAAAACAAAAAATTGGAACATCAATATGTGGCGCACGTGGCTCAAACCTTTTTTACTCGCACTGATTGCGGTCGGTGTGGTTTTTCAATTGTGGTGTTTTGCATGGGTGGGTTTATACCGCATCGGGCTTGCGCCGTATACGGCGTTTATGAAGTCTGAGCAAATGCGTTTGTTGTTTGAAAAAGGACGCTTGGGCTTGGAGCACGAATGGCTCGATTACAACGAAATTTCGGATAACCTTAAACGGGCGGTGGTCGCCTCAGAAGATGCTGGTTTTGTTGATCATGATGGTGTCGATTGGAATGCGATTGAGGTCGCCAAAGCCCGTAACGATAAAGCCGGCAAAACCGTCGCCGGTGGCTCGACGATTTCGATGCAATTGACCAAAAATTTGTTT
>JBIKPB010000057.1:0-8540 GCA_044357705.1 Formosimonas sp.
CTTAACCACAGACCAAGAAAAAGATTAAACTTCAATCCTCCGATTCAAGCCGTTACTATGAATCTTCTTCAAAATTGCCTTTCGTAGTTTAATTCACCTCCCTATATACGGAAAGGGACATTAGTACTGCCAATAAAAAGCGTTTTATTTATCTAATCGCACCTGTTTTTTATCAACAATTGCGCAGATACCGCCATCACTACATGCTGCTAATTTTCCATTAGCAACTGCACTATTGATGCTTGAAATCCAATCTGTACGTTTAATTTCTTGTCGAGCACTTATAAACATATAAACAGCAACGCCAATAATTGCAAGAGAACCGACCGCCGATGCAATAAATGCTTTCCATGCATTAGCAGTATGCATATTTTGCATTTGTTTCATTTTTTGCTCTAATTGATGAGCAGCACTTTCAATTTTATTTACACTCGACTGTAATGTTTTATCACAATCCTTGAGTGGTTCACGGATACCCTCTAACACGGCTTTTCCTGATAAATCTCTCAAATTTTGCAAGGATTGTTGCGTCACACGCTCCGATGTTGCCGCTGCGTTTTGAACCGTTTGATTGATGTTTTGCGCCGCTTGCAAATTGGTTTGCACCACTTTATTGCCGCGCTCTTCAAATCCCTCAATCATCTTTGATGCTTGAATCAATAACTGTTTAATTTCGTTCATTTCCATAAACTTTCCCTTAACCCATTTTCATAACAGGACCACGTTGCACCTGTGCTTGTGCATCAAGTGCTGCTTGTTGGTCAATTAATTTTTGAGCATCCAATGCTGCTTGCTGCTCTTGTAACTTATCTTGCTGGTTCAATTCACGACCCATCGCCAACCATGCCTGACCATCTGCCGATTCTCCGTAAGCCTTACCCACGGCACGAGCCGCAGCATCGTCTTTATTAACAGTTGCTGCCCATAACGCATCGAACATATCATCAATACTGCTGTCTTTTGTAATTTGAATTGGCGGTTGACCTAATGGGTTAATTAACTCAGGTTCATTTTCGGTGAACAACTTTTGTGTTATTCCTTGTTTTGGCATTACATTCCAGTCTTCTCTATTGAGTGGACTATTTGAAATTGGCGGTTTAATGAATTGAATCTCGTTTATATTATCTAACACCTTTGGGTCGCCTTCAAAGCTTGTCATTGGCACACTTTCCCCCTTAGATAAAGGTAAGCGTGCATGCAAACCCACATGATTAAGTGCTGACCATGTGTAATCAATACAACTATTTTTTAAGCCGTGATAATTTGTATCAAACCCATATTTTTCAGGGTGAGCACCAAATTTATTTAACTCGTCATACTGTTCTTTGGTAACCTCTAAAGTACGAGAATAACGTGGATTGAGGTAGTCATTAAAATCGGTGCTTTTACGCTCACCTGATCCCTTAACATTACCATGCTCAATTGGACCAAAACCATAGCTTTGAGAGCGCTCATGATTCATTTGAGTGGTGTAATACATATGCCCTGCATCTGATGCACCACCTGATTTTAATGGTGTACCCGGTGCCGCTGTATAAATAGTTACTGAGTAAGTTGTCATAGTTATAAAAATTGAACTTAATGTTTTTGAATGAAATGATGAAACTATTTATTATTTCTATATTTAAATCTAATGGCCGTAAAAATAATGGTAACTAAAGTTGGCAATATTACAGAAAATAAAATTATGAAAATGTATTGCATAAGCATATTCTCTAAGTTGTCGCCTTGATTAAAAGCTCTAAATATGAGTGCAAAAAGCGGAGCAATAGTTGCTGACAAGAGAATTGCTTGTATTGTTTCTTTTTTAGTTTTATAAGCAAAGGCGGGGAACAATAAGCAGATAAATACAATAAGCCAATTTGCAACTAATGGATCAGGTAAATATTTGACCCACTCGGGTCTAAATGAAATCTTCGAAAAAAGAAATAAGTTCTGCCAATAAACAATTGCCGCTGCTAATAGTGCAATGCTCGTTAAAAAGCCGTAAAACTTAAAATTGTTTTTCAGCATTATGTTATCTCCCCATCATTTAATCTTAATATTGGGCACACTTTAACTTAAAATTAATTAGATTGCTGCTTTTTATGATATTTTTATAGTAATATTTACTGAGTAATATCTACAATTTCAGAACCGTTTTTAAATAAAAATTGCTCTGTAACGTGCGTCAGCACTGCTTTTGAGCGATTTAGACCCCCCGACAAGGCTAAATTCACTGTCTCTGACTTGAACGATTCATCGTAACGGTTGCGTTTCATTTGACACCTCTTTTTTTACGTTAAAAGGTGTCCGTCAATTCGAGGGCAGATCATTCTTTCAGTAAATCAATTTTCAAATTAGATACCACCATTCGATAATAGATGATGAATGGTGCTAAGAAAGCAATGATAACAACAATAAAAGGTAGTGTTTTTGTAAATGCGTCCACTGTAAAAGCTCCTAAGTATTTGATTTAAAACAACAATTTAACATAACGATAATTATGCGAAGTTAAGTTGTGGTGGTTTTTTCATGTTGTTTTTGCCGTCTATTGCATCAAAGTTGATGTAAAGATAAAGGTTATGAGTGCAGAAATAATGATAATGTCGCGTTTCATGCGGCACTCGAAAAACTATATGTGTTCCGATGCTCATGCATGGCAAACACAATATCATCAAAAATATGCTTTCCGCTGGCTTCACAATTATAACAACCATACTCAAGTGCTCGACCCGTTTTAAATAGTTTGCTCAACAGTGAGCCGCCAATTTTTGCGTGTTTGATGTTGTCATTGTGATACACATGCAATGAATCATCAATACGTATGAGATAAGCAAAATCATGCTCAAAAGTAACATCAAGAACCACGCCTGAAAACTCATCAATGGACAATCGACCATTGCCGTTTAAGTCTAATTTTTTGCATGAGCCTAAATTTTTATCATTGACCATTTCAATCACCTTAGCGTTTTTCCCACTCTCTAATTTGCCGCTGTCGCTCCTCAATTCGTCGTTGCTCAAGCATGGCTTTAGCAAGTGCATCTTCGGATTTTTTAGGGCGCGATTTTGATTTAAAACCGCTGTACACGAATCCTATCAAAAACACCAAAAATAGGATGGGTAGCAATAATTTCATATCGACCTCCGTTAAAGTAAAAATGGACTACTCGCGTTGTGAATGACGTTCATTTGCTTTCGTCCATTGATTCTATTATATAGCCAATGGCTATATAACGTCAAGTTTATTTAACGCTCTTGACTACTTTTTTTTTGAGCCGACGGTGCTTTTGTGGCCTTTGCTGGTGCTTCTTTAGGTGCTTTGGCTTTGTCGGCCGTTTGCGCCTGGTCTTTTTCTTTAGACGGGTCAAACTCAATACCTTTAACTCGACTTTGCGACAAATTCAATGAAACATCTTTTGCCGTGATGACATTCCTTGTGCGCTCTGCACCTGTTTCTTTATCTTTCCAGTTTTCGGTACTTTTGCTGCCCTCAACATTAACAGACATACCTACTTTCAAATGGCTGGCGGTACGTGCGCCCTCCTCGCCATACATTTTCACTTGATAGTATGTTGTGTCACCCTTGATAAATTCACCTGTTGCTGGGTTTTTTGTCCATGAGGGTTTAGCAACATTAAATTCGGCAACATCCGTTTCTTTACCCGCATACTTACCGCTGGCTGGTGTGATTTTTTCGACTTTTGGTTCTGTGCTGACAAAAGCCTTTTTTAAATCAATATTTTCATAGTTACTGGCCATGATTACTTCCTTTCAAGGTTATAAAAAGTTTCACCGTGACACTTAACGGCTGCGCTCTTTGGTTGTGTCCTGTGTTTGAATTTGCACAGGTTGGTTGCGGCTTTGCTCTTTGTGGTCATAAACGGCCACTTTAGGGGCTTTGCCGTGTTCTATAGCGTCGGCGGCACGTTGGTTAATCGCCGCCCTCACTTTTTCTTGCGCGGCTGGGTTGCGCACTTTTTCTTGAATGGCTGCCTCGGCCGCAACTTTAACTTTGGCCATAGCATCAGATTTGTCTTTGTCGGGTGCCTGGCTAATGCCATTTTTTTGTTGTGCCTGAACGCGAGCTGAAAGCAATTCTTTATCCTCTTTGGATGGGCTATATCCGCGCACCTCAATGCCGCGCATGGTTGATTGCAGCCATGCTTCACGTTTGAAGTCTTTCTCACCGTTCAATGTGATGGATTTCCAGCCCTTTGATTCGGCCACAAGCAACATTGAGCTAACCGTTTTTGAATCGTTGAGCGGCGTTTTAATTGACTTGTCGGCGACAACTTCAAATGCCAATTTTTGTCCCGCCCCTTTATCAAAAAACTTGTCTTCTTTTTCATTAACCAAATATTGATTTTTGATGGTATCGGGCAATTCTCGCTTTACTTGGGCTTCAATGTCTTTGCTGGTTTCGGTTTGTGCTGATGCAATGGCATTTTGCATTGGAGCGTCGGCCTGCATATCGCGCATTTTCTCTGTGGTTTCTTCTTGAGAATCGGGGGCTTGATGGTCGCGCACCTGCTCTTGTAGGTCGGTGGTGTGCGTTTGGCTTAACTCTTGTTGCTCGATGCCCTCATTAAAACCTACATCCTGTTTCATTGCCGCCTGTGCTGTGGCTGCTATGTCGTCGTTGATTAAATCAGGGTCGCTTGATGCGTTTTGCTGGGCACTCCCTTGCACTACATTTTTTTGAGCAACGCCCGCAACGTCCTGTTGTGACAATTCAAGTACATCACCAGCGTTGTTCACCATTTCGATAACCTTGTCGTTTGGTGTTTTTTCGGTTTTATCAGTTTGGTATAAAGAAACAACTGAATCTTTTTCTGCTTTTTTTGTTGATGCGGCCGCTTGTTCTTCACTATACAAGTCGGCGTAGCCTTGGCTCTCAACAGCCTCTGCGTTGTGGGCAGCTTGTTGTGCTTTACCTGCGGCTTTACGCTTCAAATCAGAAATATTTTCAGGTGTGCCGTCGATGGTTTTGTTGGTATCGTTCATTTTTCATATCTCCAGTTATTCTTCATAAAACTTGGTTAAATCAATAAATGGTGCGGTTGTTGCACCAGTTGGTTTTACTTCATTGTTTGCTTCTATCACTTCGGTTGTGCCCATATCAAAATGCGTAATTTCGTCATCGTCGTCTGCCTCATCGTTTTCATCTTTGATGCTGTCAAAAACATCATCAACCATTGCCAAGGCTTCTTCCTCGCTAATGCCTAAATCAACCACATGGTCAAAAAAGTCATCCACGAACGCATCAACGTCAATATCGCCGTCGCTGGTCAACTCTTGGAGTGCTGATAAACCTACAATTTGTTCGGCTAATAAACCGCCTTTTACATCATCAACAGTCATATCACGTTGACGATTTTCAATGATGGCCATGTGCAACGTCATATTGAGTGTTGGTATTTCAGGTGTCGGTAAATTCATCCGAACCTTAAAATTTGGGTCATCGTAGTATTTGATTTTTTTGCATTTGATGGGCTTTGTGTTTTCGATCAAGACAATTTCATTGTCTTGGCCTAACTCACGTATTTCTTGCGGCAACATCAACGCACGTCGTTGGTCTGATGAAGATTCGCTATCACGTCCACCGCCGCCTGCTTGTTTGCTTTTTGAAATACCTTTAACCGTCTCATAGCCCAACATTTCGCTGTATTCAACCGCATCAGATTGAACCAGTGGCGACGGTGCATACATCACCATAAGCGCGTGATTGGCCATCAATGTAGTTGCGCCCGCTTCGGTGTACACTTTTTTCAATTGCGACTTGTTTTGAATGATGGTGAGCAAGCGCATGTTGTAACCAGCCATGTAACTCACAGATTTATCAATAATCTCAACTTTACCAATCGCGGTAAACTCATCGAGCAACGACAAGCATTGATATTTCAAATCAGGATTTTGCGCTGGCAATTCTTTGGTGTTGAGGTTATACAACTGATTTAAAAACAGGTTGATAAGCACTTTCGCATCACCCAATTTATTAGGCTGGACACCGATGTAAATTGTCATGCGGCGTTTACGAACGTCGTTTAAATTAAAATCATTGGCGGCCGTAGCGGCATCGACACGCGGGTTAGCCCAAATCATCAATGGGGCATTAAATGACGACAAAATACCCGCTAAAGTGTTATCGCTATTGCCGATGAAACGACCGAGCGCATCGGTACAATTGGCTGATAATGGTCTTGGGTTTTCACTTTCAGGGTCATTGCGCTTATTGATGAAGTCGGTTATGTACTCCTTGAGTGGCTGCCCTTTGCCTGACGCTTGACGCAGCAACTCGCCAATCGTTCTTGGTAGTTCAGGTGTTTCACACAAAAATAAACACAAACCAATAAATAAATTCCGAGCATTGGCCGACCAAAACACATCCCCAGTTTCAGGGTCTGCATAAAAGCCGTAGGCAATCGAAAAAATGTCATCAATGCGTTGGTTTGGGTCATCAGAGATGTAACCAAGTGGGTTGTAACGATGTGTGCGGCCGTTCTCGTCGAACGGGGCAAACAAAAATACTTCTTGGCCGTGGGCAGCTCTAAATCCTGCTGTAATGTCAAAGTTTTCAAGTTTAATGTCGAGTACAACCAAACTGTCTGAATAATTCAAACAGTTTGGAATGACAATGCCGACACCCTTACCCGACCGTGTAGGGGCTGCAATCATGGCAAATTGAAAACCTGAAAATTGCAAGTACTTACCCTGGTACTTACCCACCAAAATAGATTTACTGCCAGCCTTTAAAAGGCCTGATTTTTGTACTTCATTCGCCTTTGCAAAACGCGCGTCACCGTGCAATGAGCGTTTGCTTTGGTCGGCAAAAATCAACACGGCCAATCCGCCCAATAAAAGCCACGGTGCAGCCCACGATGCGTAAAAACTCGCTCTATACTTTTTAATCGTACCGTATTGTTCCCAGTACTCAAAAATTAAAAACGGCCGTGCATCGACGATGGGTTGTTTGTGCCATACTAAAAAAATGGCACTGGACACCAAAAAGCACAGTGTCACCAAAAGCATAAACGCAATACAACCAAAAATGACTTGGCCAAGTTTTTTTTTAGTCTCATTCGTCATCATTACCACCTCGTTTTTTCATAGGGTCATACCAAATACCTGTAATGTGACGGCCATCGACTGCATCGTTGTGAACGTGCATCACAACATCAATTGTCAAATACAACAGACGCATAATGACGTGGTGCGGTAGTTCACGGCCTTGGGCGTTTTGCAAAACTTTGAGTGCCAAGTATTCAAACGCGCCCTCACATGAGCCTGAATGACAACTGGTGATACTTCCGCCGTGGCCGCTCAAACAAACGTTCAAAAAATCAAACGTTTCACCACCACGTAATTCGGCCAATAAAATACGGTCGGGCTTCATGCGTAAACACGAACGTAAAAGACTGCTCGATGTGACGACTGCGCCCTCGCTTTCCTTGGCTTCACTGGGGTAAAATAAATGAACGTGGTTTGGGTGGTTTGGCAAAAATAGTTCAGGCACGTCTTCAATCGTAATCAAGCGTTGATGTTGCGGTATTTCTTGCATCAAGGCTTTCATGAATGTGGTTTTACCTGAACCTGTCTCGCCCGCAATCACAATAACTTTGTTGTTTTGAACAGCCATTCTTAAAAAATCAACGTATTTTTTTTCGTCTTTGAGTTTGATTAGGTCGTGTTCAACAGATGATAATTTGCTTGTGGTGGGCTTGATTTTGTCAAAAAAGCCACTTTTAACGTAGTCTTCCAAGCGGCGAACTGTATGCGATGGTTTGCGAATTGTTAAAGAAATAGTGCCTGCCTCACAAGCGGGCGGCATGGCCATTTGAATACGTTCGCCATCGGGCAATACGGCCGATAAAATCGGTTGAGAATCGTTAAACCCTGCACCTGAACCCGCATATTTGGCCACCGCAATACCAATGGCTTCCATGTGTTTGTAATCGAATCCAGTAATGGTAAAGCATTCCCAAACGCTATTTTTTTCAGTCCATACTTCGTTGTCGCGGTTCATGCAGATTTCGGTTACATCAGGGTCACTTAAAAAAGGCGATAACCCTTTTAAGTGCTCCCTAACCGATGTGTCTTTTTGAACCAAGCGAGGGGCATCACTTCGCTTTGAGTTCATATACGCTCCCAAAATACAAATCGCGTGACACATAAATACCGATGCGCTCGCCTTGATTTTTAACCAAATTCGGCGCGATATTTGCACCTTGCTTTAAAAATTCTTCGGTGATTGTGGTGGTGCTGTCTTGAGAGTTTTGATAAACCACACCGCCACTACTCGCTGATGAACCTCTGTTTACTAAATATGAAAAACCATCTTCAATCATGCTGAACAACAACGCATTACCAAAGCGAGTACCCCAATGGTTGTTTACTTTGCCGCTCATGCCCGCACCACCCAAAGCATCGGTACTTGGTGAATCAAGGTTGGTGAATTAAACTACGAAAGGCAATTTTGAAGAAGATTCATAGTAACGGCTTGAATCGGAGGATTGAAGTTTAATCTTTTTCTTGGTCTGTGGTTAAGTTTGAATGCGATT
>JBIKPB010000076.1:0-7248 GCA_044357705.1 Formosimonas sp.
GATACCCTCGGTGCATTGGTGGCGAATCTGATTGAAGCTGATGTGTTGGTGATTTTGACCGATCAAGCGGGATTATTCACCGCCGATCCACGCAAAGACGTCAATGCAGAATTGATACAAGTCGCACCTGCGGGTTTGCTTGAGTTGGAGCAAATGGCAGGCGGCGCGGGCAGCGCGGTGGGCACGGGCGGCATGTTGACCAAAGTTTTGGCGGCCAAGCGCGCCAAAAGCAGTGGTGCATCGACGATTATCGCCAGTGGGCGTGAAGTCAATGTCTTGCCGCGATTGGCGGCGGGTGAGCGCATCGGTACGGAGCTTAAAGCACAAGTCGCTCTACTCACCGCGCGTCAGCAGTGGCTTGCTGATCATTTGAAATTGCGTGGACAAATTGTACTCGATCAAGGTGCGGTTAAAGCGGTGCGTGAAGGTGGTAAAAGTGTGTTGCCGATTGGTGTGTTGACGGTTACCGGAACGTTTGAGCGCGGAGATGTTATCGCGTGTGTGGATGAAACCGGTGTGGCGATTGCACGCGGCCTGATCAATTATAACCACGTTGATGCGGCACGAATCGCGCGTCATGGTAGCGAAGAGTTTGCCCGTTTACTGGGGCGTGATGCGGATGAAGCCGAGTTGATCCATCGTAATAATCTGGTTTTGGTGTCATGAATTGGACTGATGCGTTTGAGCGCGACGCGTATTTTATGCGCTACGCTTTGGCTGAGGCACAAAGCGCTTACGATGCGGGCGAAGTGCCGGTCGGTGCGGTCTTGGTGCGCAATGATGAGATTATTGCGACGGGATTCAATCAGCCGATTAGTCGCAATGACGCCAGTGCTCATGCCGAAATCGTCACGCTGCGTGCGGCGGGTATGGCATTACAAAACTATCGTTTGCCCGAGTGTGAGTTATTCGTGACGTTGGAGCCGTGTTTGATGTGTGCGGGTGCAATGATGCATGCGCGGCTCTCGCGCATTGTCTATGCGGCATCGGATTATAAAACTGGGGTGGCGGGTTCGGTGCTCGATGTCTTTGCGAACACGCAGCTCAATCATCACGCGCAATGCGTCGGTGGGGTTTTGGCGGACGAGGCCAAAGCGCTTTTACAGCAGTTTTTTAGAGAGCGACGCGCTGCTGCAAATACGTGATCAGCGCTTCGCTATTGAGACGGCCAAAGCAAATCACTTCATCTGTATCACTGATCAATACTGGTATCATTAAGCCATAGCGCTGCAACAGCGATTCATCGGCATCAATTTCAATCATTTCAAACTCAAAAGATAAGCGCGTTTGCCATAGTCGTAGATCCTGCTCCATATCGTGACACAGATGACAGTTATCCTTACTGTAAACGATGATTTTATTCAAGCACAATTCCCACGAACTGGCGTACTTCGCCCTGTGAAATATAAACAAAAGTGGTCTCACCAGAGTTTTGCGCTTTAACGATGGTGTTCAATTGCTCAACAGTTTTGAGTTCTTGCTGGTTGATGCTCAAGACGTAATCGCCCGGATTCAAGCCTGCTGATGCTGCACCTTTTTGAACTGCGGTGATTTGTAAGCCTGAAGTGACATTCAAAGCGGCTTTTTGCGCACTGGTCATGGCACGAACTTTGAGGCCGAGTTTGTTCCAGCTGTCGATGTTGGCTTCATCGAATGTATTGGTAGTTTTGGGAATCACGAAACGCAATACTTTACGGTCGCCCGCACGGATCACGGTCAACGCCACTTCATCGTCTTGAGACAAAAAGTCGCGTAATGCACTCAAATCGGATACATCAACTACACGTTGCGACTCCAATGAAACAATCACATCACCTTGCATTAACCCTGCTTTAGCAGCGATGCTGCCATTTTGTACGGACTTGACCCAAGCACCGGTTGCGTCGGCTAAGCCTTGTTGCTGTTGAGTCGTCTCGGTCACGTCAACTGCACTAAAGCCCAACTGTTGCCAAGACTGGGGTAATGTGGTTTTTAAATCTTTGGCGCTGACCAATTTACTGACCAAAACATGACGGGTCAAACCGGTTGCGGCTTTGAGTAAGTTGGAGTTCATTGCCAACGCTTCGCCGCGTGTGTTGAGTAAAGGCCCGCCCGTATTGGCGTATGAAATCGCAACATCGGTGATCAAGCCTTGACTGGCATTTTCAGTAGGACTGCTGATCACGGTGCCTGATGAGGCGCCAGCTTTATTAGCACCGACTGCAATGACCCATTCGCCTTCAGAAACTTCTGTTGCCAAAGGTAAGGCTGGCAAACTGCTTGCTGCGACTTTTAAAATGGCCAAGTCGCGTTTGGGTTCAGAGCGGATCATGGTGGCTTTGAGGCGGCGTTTATCGGATAACTGCACGTAAATTTCGTGCGCACCGACGACTGTTTGATAATTGGTTACGATTACGCCATTCGGTGCAATGATAAAACCGCTGCCCTGAGATTTTTTCTTGACTACAGGCGCTGCATCGGGAGTGGTGGGCGTTGGGCTATTGGCATCGCTGAAAATCCGAGAAAAGACTTGGTAGACCGGATCTTGTGTCACGCCTTTATATTGTTCGGGCACCTTGATTTTGACCCATTGAATTGACTGTACGCTGACAATGCCGGATGAGGAGGTATTGAGAATGGCCGCTACATCGGGTGCTGCATAAGTAATTGAAATAGGACTGAGTAAAGCGAGACAAACTAAAACCGAACGCGTTGCGCGAAGCATGATGATCCCTAAAAGGCAAGTTTTATAATAAAGCGCTATTAAACCGTAATTTAGTAGGCTTGTGTGACTGTGTAATAAAAAATGATTTTGTTTTGAAGATGTGTTGTTTTAAGTCAACTTGATCGGTTGGTAGAGGCAATTAAAAATCGCGGCATGACCGCGATTTTTAGAGTGCTTTGCTTGACGAACGTTACTCCGTGTATTCACTTACTGGAATGCATGAACAGAACAAGTTACGATCACCGTAGACATTGTCCGCGCGTGAAACGGGCGGCCAGTATTTACGGTTGCGTAGCGACGCGACTGGATATGCCGCTTGCTCGCGTGGGTACGCATGATTCCATTCGTTACCACAGACAATTCCCGCCGTGTGGGGGGCGTGTTTGAGTGGGTTGTCATCTTGCGGCAATTCGCCTTTTTCGATTTGCGTGATTTCCGCACGGATGGTTTTCATCGCGGTGATGAAACGATCGAGTTCGGCCAATGGCTCGGATTCGGTGGGCTCGATCATCAATGTACCAGCGACAGGGAAGCTCATTGTGGGTGCGTGAAAGCCGAAGTCCATTAAACGCTTGGCAATGTCGTCGACCGTCACGCCGGTGGCGTCTTTGACTACACGCACATCCAAAATACATTCATGCGCGACCAAGCCGTTTTCGGCGGTGTAAAGAATCGGGAAGAATTCCGACAGTTTTTTCGCCAAATAATTAGCTGACAAAATCGCGACTTTTGAGGCGTTGGTCAAGCCGTCCGCACCCATCATCGCAATGTACATCCACGTGATTGGTAACACGCCCGCGCTGCCGTAAGGCGCAGCAGAAACTGCGGTGATGCCATGCTTGTCACGTTGATAGCCGACGGCGTTGAGGTTCGGCAAAAACTCTGCCAAATGTGCCGCTACACAAACAGGGCCGATACCGGGGCCGCCACCGCCGTGTGGAATCGCGAAGGTTTTGTGTAAATTCAAATGCGATACGTCACCGCCGAATTGACCCGGTGCACACAAGCCAACCATCGCATTCATATTGGCACCATCGACATATACTTGACCGCCGTGCGTATGCACGATGTCGCAAATTTCGGTGATGCTTTTCTCGAATACACCATGCGTCGATGGATAGGTAATCATCAATGCGGCGAGATTGGCACTGTGTTGCTCGGCTTTGGCTTTTAAATCAGCCACGTCAACATTGCCGCGCTCATCACACGCCACGACCACGACCTGCATGTCGGCCATACTGGCTGAGGCGGGATTGGTGCCGTGTGCCGATGAGGGGATCAAGCAAATGTTGCGGTGACTCTCGCCACGGCTGGCGTGGTATTTTTGGATGATGAGTAGACCAGCGTATTCGCCTTGTGAGCCGGCATTCGGTTGCAAGCTGACCGCAGCGTAACCGGTCGCTGCGACCAGCATCGCTTCGGTTTCGTTGATCATGGCGCGGTATCCAACCGTTTGTGCGTCCGGTGCGTACGGGTGAATGTTACCGAATTCCGGCCACGTCACCGGCAGCATTTCCGAAGTCGCATTGAGTTTCATCGTGCATGAACCGAGTGGAATCATGGTGCGATCCAATGCTAAATCCTTGTCCGACAATTCGCGCAAATAACGCAGCATGCCGTGCTCGGAATGATGCGTGTTGAATACAGGATGGGTCAAAAACGCGGAGGTGCGGCGCAATGCAGCTGGAATCGTATTGGTATCAAAATCTTGCGATGGTGTGGCTTTGAACACCGTCAATAATGCATGCGCATCGGCGATGGTGGTGGTTTCGTCAACCGACAATGCGACGTGGTGTGCATCAACGATGCGTAAATTCATGCCCATCGCATGTGCGTCAGCGTGAACGTTGGCAGCATCGGTGACTTTGATCGTCAATGTGTCGAACCAAGTATCATTCGTGATGAGGACGCCTGCGGCTTTGAGCGATGCAGCGATAGAAGTCGTGATGCTGTGGACGCGTGCGCCAATGGTACGCAAGCCGTCAGGGCCGTGGTACACCGCGTACATGCTGGCCATGATCGCGAGCAGGGCTTGTGCGGTACAAATATTTGACGTGGCTTTTTCACGGCGAATATGTTGTTCACGGGTTTGTAACGCCAAACGCAGTGCAGGATTGCCGTGCGCATCGACCGATACGCCGACCAAACGACCGGGCATCGAGCGTTTGAATGCATCGCGGGTTGCCATAAATGCCGCGTGTGGGCCACCGAAACCAAGCGGTACGCCGAAACGTTGCGTATTACCGATCACGATATCCGCACCCCATTCGCCCGGTGCTTTGAGTTGGGTCAGTGCGAGTAAGTCCGATGCAGCGATCACGACTTTGCCTGCAGCGTGTGCTTGTTCGGCAAATGCGGCGTAGTCATTCAACGCGCCGCTTGAGGCTGGGTATTGCACGAGCACCGCGAAGCAGTCATTGTTGAGCGAGTCAGAGCCGCCACACGTACGCACTTCGATGCCGAGCGGTTTAGCGCGGGTTTCGATGACCTCACGGGTTTGTGGGAACACGTCTTCCGATACATAAAACACTTGAGATTTTGATTTTGAATTGCGCAACGCCAACGTCATGGCTTCGGCTGCTGCTGTCGCTTCATCGAGCATCGATGCATTGGCGATGTCCATCGCGGTCAAGTCAATAATCATTTGTTGGAAGTTGAGCAACGCTTCCAAACGGCCTTGTGAAATCTCAGGCTGATAAGGCGTGTAGGCCGTGTACCACGCAGGATTTTCCAATACATTACGCAAAAGCACTGCGGGCGTATGCGTACCGTAGTAGCCTTGACCGATGAAGTTTTTGAATACTTTATTTTTATCGGCATGTTGGCGCAGGCGCGCGATGGCTGCTTCCTCGGAGTAACCCTGCGCGAATTCGCCCAAATCCATGTCTTTACGACGAATATTATCCGGCACGACTGCGTTGATAAATGTATCCATGTCGCTGTAGCCCAGCGCTTTGAGCATGTGTTCGGTATCGGCTGAATTGGGAGCAGTGTGGCGGGCAGAGAAAGTTGTGCTGGTCATGGCGTTTTTCCAAAAAAGTAAACACCTACTTTTTTGGGGAATGGATGTTAGGCGCAGAGGAGCTTTGCACAATCTAAATCAAACCAATAACCCAAAATGGTAGGACGTGAAAGATCTAAGTGAATCTGTGAGAGCATTGGATAAAAACCGGTAGCAACATGTGGCGAGCCGCGCTCGCCCATGTGCAACCGTTTGGTCGTGTTTTAAAACGAAAAAATTATTCGCCGATGTCCGCAGCGTAGGCTTCAGCCGTCAACAAAGCGTCGAGTTTGGCAGCATCTGACGGTTGGATTTTGAATAACCAGTTGTCATACGGCGCGCTGTTGATGTTCTCTGGTGTGTCAAGGATGCCATCGTTTTTGGCAATGATTTTGCCCGATACTGGCGCGTAAATGTCACTGGCGGCTTTGACTGACTCGACCACGGCGATGGCTTCTTCTTTGCTCACTTCGCGACCTGCGTCAGGCAATTCGACAAATACGATATCGCCCAATGCTTCTTGCGCATGGTAGGAGATGCCCACCGTAATGCTGCCGTCGGCTTCAACTTTAATCCATTCGTGGCTGCTGGCGTATTTCAAATTTGGGTTAACTGACATGGTGAATCTCCTAAATTTTTCAAAAAAGTAAACATTTACCTTTGGGGGTGATTGAATGATTTTGTCAGGCGAGACCCAACAAAATTAAGGGTAAAACAGTAAAGCCGAAATATATTATACCGAAGCCAAAATCTTGCCTTGACGCACAAATGGTATTTTGACCACTTTTGCGTTCAAAGCTTTATCACGAATGATCACTTGTACCGTATCGCCGACGGCTACACCAAGCGGTACGCGTGCAAAAGCGATGGATTTTTGCATGGTTGGGCTGAATGTACCGCTTGTGGTTTCGCCTTTACCGTGAGTAGTTTCGACCACTTGGTGGCTGCGCAAAATGCCTTTGTCCAATAAAATCAAACCGACCAATTGCGCATTTAACCCCCCCACCAAAACTGATTTGCCGATGAAATCACGTTCGGAAGTCAAATCAACGGTCCAAGCCAAGCCGGCATTAAGTGGATTGATTGACTCGTCCATGTCTTGACCGTATAAGTTCATACCGGCCTCTAAACGCAACGTATCACGTGCACCCAAACCGGCAGGGCGAATGCCGGCAGCTTCGAGTTTCGCCCATGCGTCTGCAGCGTGTAGTGCGGGAACTGCGATTTCAAAACCATCTTCGCCCGTATAACCGGTGCGTGCAACCATCCACTCAGCACCTTCGTGCTCGATGCGTGCGGCGTTGAATGGTTTGAGGTTTTCGGAATCAGCTTGTGCGAAAGGGAATGCGGCCCAAGCTTTGGCGCGTGCATTCGGGCCTTGAACTGCGATCAGCGCAAAATCAGGGCGTGGAGTGATGACCAAACCAAATTCGCCTTCGGCATTTTGTTGATTTAACCATTCAATGTCTTTATCGGCCATACCTGCGTTGACGACAAGACGGAAAAAATCTTCGGCAAAAAAGTACACGATCAAGTCATCAAT
>JBIKPB010000058.1:0-8417 GCA_044357705.1 Formosimonas sp.
TGTTACGACTTTATCTTATTGCTGAGCGAATAGAGTTAGTTTTAAAAACCATTGTTTATCCAGTTAATGATAAAGAAAATAATTTTAAAACACTCATTCAAGTAAGTCGATGGGCAAATCTAATGAAACATCCTAGAGAGTCTTTTTTTGCGCACTCGTGTAACGTAGACAGCTCAGCGGAGAAATTTATTATCGATGATTCTATTGTCCAAGATTTATGGGCAAATGAAGGTCGGGCTAAGAGAACTACGGAAATGCTTCAAAAGCAGCAAATTACAATTGAGTACCCAGACAAAACGAAACTATTGAAGTTAATAAAATCTTTGTCTAATGAATTAGAACTCTTAACCTGTATTATTGAAAAAAATACGGGCTACAAGGAAATCCTAACAAATAGGGCTGCTCTTGAATATTACTTTGAAAGTATGGATGTTGATACTTAATAATAAACGTAAATAAGGGCAATAAGTGAAACGCATTGCGCCGAGTGTGCTTGAAGAGTTGAGATGTGGTAAGCGTGCCGCGTAATTCGCAAAAAATGCTTATTACGCTCTACAAATGAATAAATGATTGAATTAAATATTGTTGGAGTTAAAAAATGCCAAAACGTGAAGATTTAAAATCCATCCTAATCATCGGCGCGGGTCCGATTATCATCGGTCAAGCCTGCGAGTTTGATTACTCGGGCGCGCAGGCGTGTAAGGCGTTGCGTGAGGAGGGTTACCGCGTGATTTTGGTGAACTCGAATCCTGCGACGATCATGACTGATCCTGAGATGGCGGATGCGACGTACATTGAGCCGATTACGTGGGAAGTGGTTGAGAAAATCATTGAGAAAGAGAAGCCGGACGCGATTTTGCCGACGATGGGTGGACAAACCGCGTTGAATTGCGCGCTTGATTTGCATCGTCATGGCGTGTTGGACAAACACAATGTGCAGCTCATCGGCGCGTCACCTGAGGCGATTGATAAGGCGGAAGATCGCATGAAGTTTAAAGACGCGATGACCAAAATTGGCTTGGGCAGCGCGTTGTCGGGTATTGCGCACACGTGGGAAGAGGCGCAAGCGGTGCACAAAATGATTGGCGAGACCAATCAAAACTCTGGGTATCCGGTCATTATTCGTCCGTCGTTCACGATGGGTGGTACGGGCGGCGGCATTGCGTACAACCGCGAGGAGTTTGAAGAAATTTGCAAACGCGGTTTGGATTTATCACCGACCAATGAGTTGTTGATTGAAGAATCTTTGCTCGGTTGGAAAGAGTACGAGATGGAAGTCGTGCGCGACAAGGCTGACAACTGCATCATCGTCTGCTCGATCGAAAACTTGGATCCGATGGGCGTGCATACGGGCGACTCGATCACGGTCGCACCTGCGCAAACTTTGACCGATAAAGAATACCAAATCATGCGTAACGCGTCGCTCGCGGTACTGCGCGAAATCGGTGTGGATACGGGCGGCTCGAATGTGCAGTATTCGATTAACCCCGACACGGGGCGCATGATTGTGATCGAGATGAATCCACGCGTCTCGCGCTCAAGCGCGCTCGCATCGAAAGCGACGGGTTTCCCGATTGCCAAAATCGCTGCGAAACTCGCGGTCGGTTATACATTAGATGAATTGAAAAACGACATTACGGGTGGTCAAACACCTGCGTCATTTGAGCCGTCGATTGATTACGTCGTGACCAAAATTCCGCGCTTCGCGTTTGAAAAATTCCGCGAAGCCGATGCGCACTTGACCACACAAATGAAGTCGGTTGGTGAAGTCATGGCGATTGGTCGTACATTCCAAGAATCATTCCAAAAAGCCTTGCGTGGTTTGGAGGTCGGCGTGGATGGTTTGAACCCGATCACGACCGATCGTGCGGATATCATCATTGAGATTCGTGAACCGAAAGACAAACGCATTTTTTACGTCGGCGATGCATTCCGCATCGGCATGACGGTGGATGAAGTATTTAACTACTCTAAAATCGACCGTTGGTTCCTCGTGCAAATCGAAGAAATCGTTAAGTTGGAGCAATACATCACCGCCAATGGCATTGAAAATTTTAACGCAAATGACTGGTTGAGCATCAAGCAAAAAGGTTTTTCGGATCGTCGTTTGGCGCAGTTGGTCAACTCGACTGAAGACGCAATTCGCGCGGCGCGTCATGCGCATAACGTGCGTCCGGTTTATAAACGCGTCGATACTTGCGCGGCTGAGTTTGCGACCAACACGGCGTATATGTATTCCACTTACGAAGCGCATTGCGAGTCGAATCCGTCGGATAAGAAAAAGATTATGGTTTTAGGTGGTGGTCCAAACCGCATCGGTCAAGGCATCGAGTTTGACTATTGCTGCGTTCACGCGGCGTTGGCGTTGCGTGATGATGGTTATGAGACGATTATGGTCAACTGTAATCCTGAAACCGTCTCGACCGATTACGACACGTCGGATCGTTTGTATTTTGAACCGGTGACTTTAGAGGACGTGCTCGAAATCGTCGCGGTCGAAAAACCGATTGGTGTGATTGTTCAATACGGTGGTCAAACGCCGTTGAAACTCGCGCTTGATTTGGAGAAAAACGGCGTGCCGATCATCGGTACGTCGCCTGATTCGATTGATTTGGCTGAGGATCGCGAGCGTTTCCAAAAATTATTGCATGATTTGAATTTGCGTCAGCCGCCGAACCGTACTGCGCGTGCAGAAGACGAAGCATTGCGCTTGGCGGATGAAATCGGTTATCCGTTGGTGGTGCGCCCAAGTTATGTGTTGGGCGGTCGCGCAATGGAAATTGTGCATGAGCGCAGTGATTTGGAGCGCTACATGCGCGAAGCCGTAAAGGTATCGAATGATTCTCCCGTGTTGTTGGATCGCTTCCTCGATGATGCGATTGAGGCCGATGTGGATTGTATTTGTGACGCGACCGGCGCGGTGGTGATTGGCGGCGTGATGGAGCATATTGAGCAGGCAGGTGTGCATTCGGGTGATTCGGCGTGTTCGTTGCCACCGTATTATTTGAAAGCGGATACGATCAACGAAATCAAGCGCCAAACTGCTGAAATGGCGCGCGCGCTTAAAGTGATCGGTTTGATGAATGTGCAGTTTGCCGTTCAGCAAAAAGACGGTGTTGACGTGATTTATGTGTTGGAAGTCAATCCGCGCGCATCGCGCACCGTGCCGTTTGTCTCTAAAGCGATTGGTCGCCCGTTGGCGAAAGTTGCGGCGCGCGTAATGGCCGGTCAGACCTTGGCAGAGTTGGGGTGCTTGGATGAAATCGTGCCGCCATACTTTAGTGTCAAAGAAGCGGTGTTCCCGTTCAATAAATTCCCCGGTGTCGATCCGGTATTGAGCCCAGAAATGCGCTCGACTGGTGAAGTCATGGGTGTGGGCAAAACATTTGGCGAAGCTTTGTTCAAGTCTCAGCTCGCTGCTTCAACAAAATTGCCGGTGAGCGGTAAAGTATTTATCAGCGTGAAAAATACCGATAAGCCTGCAATGCGTAAGGTTGCGGCGAATTTGGTTGAGTTGGGGTATACCTTGTGTGCGACGGGTGGTACGGCGGATGACTTGAAAGATGCGGGTTTGCCGGTTGAGAAAATCAACAAGGTCAAAGAAGGTCGACCGCACATCGTTGACGCGATGAAAAACGGCGATATCGCGTTGGTATTCACGACAGTGGATGAGACACGCGATGCGATTAATGACTCAAGTTCAATCCGTAAAACCGCGATTGCCCAACGGATTACGTATCAAACGACAGTTGCTGGTGCAGAAGCTGCAGTTGAGGGTATGAAACATTTGCATGAAATTCATGTATATGATGTACAAGGTTTACATGCGAGCTTGGCAAAGTAAGCGTTGATTAAAACAATTTTCGGGAGTAATATAAGAATGATGACGTGTGTCGATTTTAAAAAATCGAGTTGCGTGTTGGGCGAATTATTGCTGCCGAGTTGTTTGTTGAGGCACGTAAACCGGCGTATGTGTTGCAGGTGGATTTTGGTGGTGAAATCGGCATTAAAAAATCCAGCGCGCAAATCACACATCGTTATACGCCCGAATCTTTGATCGGCAAGCAAGTGATTGCTGTGGTCAATTTTCCTAAAAAGCAGATTGGACCATTAATGTCGGAGTGCTTGGTCACTGGTTTTTATAATGAAGCTGGTGAAGTGGTTTTATGCGTACCGGATCAAGAGGTGCCTTTGGGCAGTAAGCTTGCCTAAATCATCGTTTTTATTTTTTATCGTTAGGATGTAAAAATGTTATTTGCACATTGGATGTTATTGGTCGCCACTTTATTACCGATTGTCGCGGTCAGCTTCGCAAAGGCCAAAAAAGGCTACAACAATCATCAGCCACGAACGTCGATGGATCAACTGCCTGACAACTCAATGGCAAAACGCATGCTTTGGGCGCAAGCCAATAGTTGGGAGGCTTTGATGATGTTTGCGCCTGCTGTATTGCTGGCAACATTATTGAATGTCAGTCCGTCGATTTTAAATGTTTTGACAGGTGCTTTTATTGCGATTCGTTTGGTGTATTTGTGGTGCTACGCCAAAGATCTTGCTACGGCACGTTCATTGGTTTGGTTGGCTGGTGTGTTTTGTGTGATTGGTTTGTATGTTGCTTCAGCATTGGCATAAAAAATCGGGCTTAAAGTTAAGCCCGATTTTTTATGTTTCATCATCTTCTAAATGCGTTGCATTGTCTTCGTCATCATCATCTCCTGCGTACTGATTCTCCAGTACGCTTTTAATCATCTGAAACAACTCTCGATACGATTTAGGTGGTTTTCCCGCTTCGGTTTCTTTACGCGTATTGCGTACTAAGTTGCGAATCGCTTGTACGTCGGCATGGGGATAGTCGTTTAAGAATTTAGTAATGCCATTATCGGACGCGATCAATTCATTGCGAGTTCGTTCGATGCGATGCAATAGCGCGGTCGCAGCAGTTGACACGCCTTTGAACTGGTCTATTTTCGATTGAATCGGTGCGGTATCTTCATTGCGCATGACTTTACCGATGTATTGCATTTGGCGACGACGCGCGCCGTGTGAGTTAAGGCGGTTGTATTCTTTCACTGCTTCGCGCAAATTGTCCGACATTGGTACTTGTGCCAATTGATCTTTTGATAGCTCGGTCAATACTTCGCCTAAATCTTGCAAAGCGAGCATTTCTTGTTTGATTGCAGTTTTGCTCAAGCGCTCAGGGATTTCGCGCGAGCCGTCTTTGTTGTAGTAGGTTTCGGTCATGGTTTTTGGGGAGTGAATAGGGGTTGATTGCGTGTTAGAATTGCGTAAATTTGATAAAGGAAATACGCATGTCAGTAAAGTTTGATTATACACGGTTGCAACTCGAAGAAATCGCTAAGCGCGCCTTGAGCGACGCAAAAAAAGCAGGTGGAACGTCGGCGGCGGTTGAGGTTTCTGAATCCAACGGTTTGTCGGTGGGTACGCGCAATCGTGAGGTCGAAACGGTGGAGTACAATCGCGACAAAAGTTTGTCGATTACGGTATACAAAGGTAAGCAACGCGGCCACGCGAGCACGTCTGATTTCTCGCCTGAGGCGATTGCCAAAACCGCGCAAGCCGCGTTTGACATTGCGCAATACACTGCCGCTGATGCGTTTGCGGGTTTACCTGAAAAAAAATTATTGGTTGATAAGAAAATCGCCAAACAAGATTTAGATTTATTTCACCCGTGGGATTTATCGACGGCGCAAGCGATTGAAATCGCGCAACGCGCCGAGGGTGCGATGTTTGACGCATGTAAATGGGTCAAAAACTCTGAAGGTGCGACGGTCAACACCAGCCAAGGGCATTTCATCAGCGCGGCGAGCAATGGCTTTGTCGGCGGCTTTGGCTACTCGCGCCACAGCATGGGCGCGATGCCGATTGCACAAAAAGGCCGCGATATGGAGCGCGATGCGTGGTTTGTCTCGCACCGCGTGCCAAGTTTACTCGCCAGCCCCGAATCCGTCGGCGCATACGCTGCGCACCGCGCCGCCTCGCGTTTGGGCAGCCGCAAAATCTCCAGCCGCGTCTGCCCAGTATTGTTTGACGCGCAACTCGCCGCAGGTTTAATCGGCAATTTCACCCAAGCCATCAGTGGCAGTGCGCTGTACCGCAAAACCAGTTTTTTGCTCGACGGCATGGGCAAACCCATTTTTCCAAAGCACATTGATATTGTCGATGACCCGTTTGTGCCGCAAGGCACGGGCAGTAGTTATTTTGACGACGAAGGCGTTGCCACGCAACGACGTACCTTGATTGACCACGGTGTGTTGACGGGCTATTTGTTGTCGGTATACACCGCCCGCAAAATGAATATGACCCCAACAGGCAACGCCAGCGGTTCGCACAACCTGCGCATCTCCAGCCGCAAAACCAAAGCAGGCGATGACTTGAGCGAAATGTTGCGCAAACTTGGCACAGGTTTGTTTGTCACCGAGCTCATGGGGCAGGGCGTTAACTACGTCACGGGCGACTACTCGCGCGGCGTGAGCGGCTTTTGGGTTGAAAACGGCGAGATTGCCTACCCCGTGCAAGAAATCACGATTGCGGGTAACTTAAAGCAAATGTACAAAGGCATTGTCGCGATAGGCGCGGATGAGTTGACTCGTGGTACGAAGCAGTCAGGCTCGATTTTGATTAATCAGATGACGATTGCTGGTTAACCTAAAAATCCGGCTTTACGCCGTATTGCAATTATTCGCGCTCTAAAAATACACTTGGATCATTTACGGGTGTATTTTGAGCGCGATTTTTTATGGCAATAATAAAAATTTGCTCGATTAGAGGGCGCGATTTATAAAATCGGTCCCATGATCGCGAGCAGATTATTCCAAACCTGCTTGGGCTTGCTCCATGATTTGACCTGTTGTACGGTGATGAGCACGGACGACTCGATGTAGTGTTGTTGACGTTTCATAATGGCTTGGGTGAGGTCGGCATCGTAGAATAAAATATTATTTTCATAATTCAAATCAAAACTGCGGCGATCCATATTCGCTGAACCGACCAAACTGATTTGACCATCAACTGTTAATGATTTGGTGTGCAACAAACCACCAACGTATTCGTAAATATGCACGCCTGCGCGCAGTAAATCCAGATAATAGCTACGACTCGCGGCGGCCACGACCCATGAGTCATTGCGTTGCGGCAGAATTAAATTCACCCGAACGCCACAACGTGCGGCGGCGCACAACGCACTGTGTAATGCTTCATTGGGGACAAAGTATGGTGTGGTGATGGTGAGCTCGTGCCATGCGGAAGTGATGAGCGTCAAAAACACATCCGACATCGCGGCGTTGCGTACGGTAGGCCCCGTACCGATGACTTGGGCGGGGCATTGATGATTGATGATGGGGGCAGGTGGAAATGAGTGAATCAGATTGGACAGTTGTTCGCCTGTGGCGGCTTGCCAATCGCTGGCGAATAGCTGCTGATTTTGTCGCACAATCGGACCTGTGAAACGCAGCACCATATCGACCCACGGTGCGAATTTGGCTTTAACCGCGAATGCTGCATCAGCGCAATTTTGACTGCCGCAAAACGTGATGGCTTGGTCGATGATGACAATTTTACGGTGATTGCGTAAATCAAGACGGCTAAATACCATGCGAATCAATGGGTGGCTGATGGGTAAAGCACTGGCCAAATGAATGCCTGCGGAGCGCATGCGCTTCCAATGTTTTGAATGGGTCATTGCCCGTGAACCCAACGCATCGACCAAAACACGACAGGTCACGCCACGTTGAGCAGCGCGAATCAATGCCTCAACGATCTGGCCGCCACTGTGATCGGTCAACCAAATATAAAACAAGATGTGAACATGATCCTGTGCTCGGTCAATATCGGTGACCATCTGAGCTATCGTGGCTTCTGAGCTCTCCATGATGGTGGCTTGATTGCCACCCACGGGGGCAAAGCCATTGGCTGATTGCCCCATGTTGAATAAATGCTGATAGCGCTCGGGCAACTGATCGAACGGCACTTGAGTCTGATCGGCAAGGCCGATGAAGTTTTGCGTTTGAATCTCACGCATGCGAATCGAGCGCTTGATGCCGATGTTGGTTTCGCCGAGCAAAAAGTAGAATACAATGCCTAAAATGGGTAGGGTGGCGATTACAATCATCCAAACCAAGCGAGATGTAGGCTCTCGATGGGGTCTGAGCAGGGCGCGAGTGAACACATAAGTGATCAACAATACATGGCAGATCAAGCCGATCTGAGTCCAATATACAGTCATCGCTCCTCCCAATAGTATGGTTTAAATTTTATTCTGCATCGCCTAATGGGGCCAATAACTCGGCTTGATATTCCGCCGCGAGTGCATTGAACATTTCGTCCAAGTCGCCTTCCAGCATGGCATCCATTTTATACCACGTCAAATTGACGCGATGATCAGTGATCCGACCTTGGGG
>JBIKPB010000059.1:0-8350 GCA_044357705.1 Formosimonas sp.
TGCGCTACTTTTTACCCTCTTTAAGAGGCTCTACAAAAGGTTTTATCGGAGTAGTCTGACCTTCTACAGGTTGCACTCTAGGCTGACCTTCTACATATTGTACTGCAGGTTGACCGGCTACATTTGCTACAACATCTTGAGCTTTTGCATATTGCGCTGAAGGCTTATTGCTAGTAGGATCTTGAGGTTTTTCAAGAGGAATTGATTGTTGAGCTGATACAGCTATTACTACCAATGAAAATGCTGCTGTTAAGATTACTTTTTTCATTTGATTTTCCCTGAAAATATTCACCTGCAAAAAAGCAGACCAGATTAAACGGCTGCCGCACCGCCGACGATTTCCGACAACTCTTTGGTAATCGCCGCTTGACGTGATTTGTTATACACCAACTGGAGCTCACCAATCACATTCTTCGCATTGTCCGAAGCCGCTTTCATGGCAACCATACGGGCAGACTGCTCGGAGGCAATATTTTCTGCCACTGCTTGATAGACTAAAGCTTCAACATAACGAACCAACAACTCATCAACAACGGCTTCTGCAGATGGCTCATATACATAATCCCATGAGTAGGCTTTCTTTTCAGTTTCAGATTGCTGCATCGAATCCAGTGTCAAAGGCAACAACTGGACTAATGTCGGATCTTGCTTAATGCTGTTGATAAATTTGGTATAACCCAAATAAACCACGTCAATTTCACCCGCCAAATAGGCATCCAATTGAACTTTGATCGAACCAATCAAATCATCAATACGCGGAGCATCGCCAATATGAACATTATGCGACACCACTTTTGCATTGATCCGGCTCAAAAAGCCAAAACCTTTACCGCCGATCGCTGTCGTTTGAATCGAAATGCCCGCATCTGACCATTGTTTCATCTGTGCCGTTGATGCACGGATAATGTTGGTGTTCATACCGCCACACAAGCCTTTGTCGGTCGTCACCAAAATCAAACCCGCACCCTTAATTTCAGCACGCTTGATCAAAAAAGGATGCTTGTATTCAGGATTCGCATCAGACATGTGTGCCGCAATGTTACGCACTTTATCAGCGTACGGACGCGCAGCGCGCATGCGCTCTTGCGCTTTGCGCATTTTTGAAGCGGCGACCATTTCCATGGCTTTGGTGATTTTTCGCGTGTTTTGTACGCTCTTAATCTTGCCGCGAATTTCTTTCATGCTTGCCATTGTTTAGCCCTCAATAGCCGCGATTAAAATGCTGCGTTTTGTTTGAATGACGTTACTGCTGCGCTCAAAGTCGCTTCGTCTTCTTTAGAAATCTCTAGCTTTGACTCAATTGACTCAATCAAAGCAGGGTTGTTGGTTTTGAGGTAATCATGCAAACCTTTTTCAAATGCCAAAACATCTTTCACTTCAACATCATCAAACGCACCTGAGTTGGCAGCGTACAAAGAAGCCGACATTTCCCAAACTTGTTGTGGTTTGTATTGTTGCTGCTTCAATAATTCAGTCACACGGCGACCACGCTCCAATTGTTTGCGGGTTGCTTCGTCCAAATCAGAGGCAAACTGTGCAAACGCAGCCAACTCACGATATTGAGCCAAGTCAGTACGAATACCGCCAGAGAGTTTTTTAACTGCTTTGGTTTGTGCTGCACCACCTACACGAGAAACCGAAATACCCGCGTTAATCGCTGGGCGAATACCCGCGTTAAACAAGTCAGTTTCCAAGAAAATCTGACCATCCGTAATCGAAATCACGTTGGTTGGAACGAATGCAGTCACGTCCCCCGCTTGCGTTTCAATAACTGGCAATGCAGTCAGTGAACCTGTTTTGCCTTTAACCGCACCATTGGTGAATTTTTCAACATAATCTTCATTCACACGCGCTGCACGTTCGAGCAAACGGCTGTGGAGATAAAATACGTCACCAGGGTAAGCTTCACGTCCTGGAGGACGGCGGAGCAACAAAGAAATTTGGCGGTATGCCCATGCTTGTTTGGTCAAATCATCATAAATAATCAATGCATCTTCACCACGATCACGGAAGTATTCGCCCATTGAGCAACCGGCGTATGGCGCGAGGTATTGCATCGCAGCTGAATCAGATGCTGAAGCGGCAACGATGGTGGTGTACTCCATTGCACCGTGCTCTTCAAGCTTACGTACCACGTTCATGATCGATGACGCTTTTTGACCAATCGCAACGTAGATACATTTGAGGTTTTTACCCTTTTGGTTGATAATCGCATCAACAGCAACAGCTGTTTTACCGGTTTGACGGTCACCAATAATCAATTCACGTTGACCACGACCAACAGGAACCATCGCGTCAATCGCTTTAATCCCTGTTTGCACAGGCTGGTCAACCGATTTACGCCAGATCACACCTGGTGCCACTTTTTCAATCACGTCTTTTTCTTTAGCGTTGACTGGACCTTTACCATCAATCGGCGCGCCCAATGCATCGACAACACGACCCAATAATTCTGGACCAACAGGTACTTCCAAAATACGACCGGTACATTTAACAATGTCGCCTTCAGAAATAGATTCGTACTGACCCAAAATAACCGAGCCAACTGAATCACGCTCCAAGTTCAACGCCAAACCAAAAACGTTGCCTGGAAATTCCAACATTTCACCTTGCATCACGTCTGATAAACCATGTACGCGGCAAATACCGTCGGTTACGGAAACGACCGTGCCTTGCGTGCGCAAGTTTGCGGTGTCGTCCACGCCTTGAATACGATTTTTAATCAGCTCACTGATTTCTGATGGGTTGAGTTGCATGTTCTGCTCCAAAATGGTTCACGATGGCATGTTGTTTACACAACACACCACTCCGAATTCAATACTGTTTATATCTGTTACTTATACCGTGAGAGCGGCCTGCATACGCGCGAGTTTCGCACGAACAGACATATCTAACAATTCATCTCCGACTGTGACACTAAAACCGCCGACGAGCGATTCATCGACTGCGACAGTCGCATTTAATTTCTTACCCAATTTCTTTTCAAGCACAGCGGTAATATCAACCACTTCGCTCTCGGTCATCGGATACGCTGAAACAATGTGCGCATCGGCCGAACCTTCAAACGCGTGCTTATGAGCTGTAAAAGCACTGCTGATCGCCGTCAGTGCATCTACTCGACCTTCGCTGACCAATGTGGTCAAAAAGTTACGTTGCGATTCATTATTCAAGCCAACTGCCGCTTCAAACACACTCAATAATTGAGCGGGTGAAACGCGCGGATTGCCGGCAATTTCATGCACTTCAGGTTGCGACGCTACTGTAGCGGCGTCGCTTAAAAACGTCGCCCAGCTCGACAAAGCATTATCTGCTTGAGCCACATCGAATGCAGCTTGAGCATAGGGGCGAGCAATGGTGCTGATTTCAGCCATGGTTTTTCCCTGCCTTACAGTTGTGCTTTAAACTGCATCAACAAATCCGAGTGGTTTTGCGCATTGATTTCACGACGCAAAATTTGCTCAGCACCTGCCACCACCAAACCTGACACTTGGTCACGTAAAGTTTCTTTGGCACGTACGATTTCTTGTGCAGCATCCGCTTTAGCAGCGTCAACAATACGTTGCGCTTCAACGACTGCTTTTTCTTTGGCTGCCGATTCAATCGCTTGCGCACGCTTCTCAGCATCCAACAAGATATCGTGTGCTTTAGCGCGACCTTCTTTTTCAAAAGTCATCGCAGCGATTTTGGCTTCTTCGAGGCTTTTATTGCCACGACTTGCCGCATCCAGACCTTCAGCAATTTTCGCACGACGCTCATCAATAGCCCGAATCATTGGCGGCCAAATGAATTTCATGGTTACCCAAGCGAGCACGAAAAATACGAGCGCTTGAATAAATAAAGTAGCATTAATATTCACGACTTCATTCCTTTAATAGACGCAAAACCAATGTTTTGCGTCGGACAATATCGTCATTTAACATTAAATGACGACCCACAACGATAAAAAAACCGTTGATTAGCCTTTGAAAGGATTTGCGAACGCGAACATCATCGCTACCGCCACACCAATAATAAATGCAGCATCAATCAAACCAGCCAACAAGAACATTTTAGTTTGCAATTTATCCATCAACTCAGGTTGACGAGCAGAAGCCTCAACCACTTTGCCGCCCATCAAACCGATACCGATACATGCACCCAAAGCACCCAAACCGATAATCAAACCACATGCCAAAGCTACGAAACCTTCCATTACCTACTCCTTTGATTTAAAAAAGTACAACTTAATAAAACGAACTACAAAACCGCTAAAAATCTTAATGTGACTCATGCGCCTGACCCACATACACCAAAGTCAACATCATGAAAATAAATGCTTGCAACAATACCACCAATATATGAAACAACGCCCAAATTGAGCCTGCCACAAATTGACCCAAGCCTAAACCAACGCTCATGAAGTTCCAGCCTGTCCACGCGGCACCCATTGTTGCAATCAACGCAAACAACAACTCACCTGCAAACATATTACCAAACAGTCGAACACCCAAAGAAACTGTTTTTGAAAAATATTCAACACAGTTGATGAGTAAATTAGGCAAAATCAAAGTCCAGTGCTTACCAAACGGAGCTGAAATTAACTCGTGCGCAAAACCGCCAACACCTTTGATCTTTAAACTGTAATACATCATTAACATAAACACAGCAAGGGCCATACCCATTGTTGCATTAATATCAGCAGTTGCTACAATTCGTGAGTACGGCAAGTTTAAGTGTAACGCACCAATAATTGCAGCCGGTAAATCAATCGGAATCCAATCCATGGCATTCATGAAAACCACCCAAAAAAACACTGTCAACGCCAACGGCGCAACAAAAGTTCTATCACCATGTACAATCGATTTAGACTGCGCGTCAACCATTTCGATCAAAGCCTCAACAGCCGCTTGCGTACGACTAGGTACATTTGAGGTAACCTTACGCACCACACACCACAGCAAAAACAAACCTAGGAGGCCCAAAAATATTGAAAAAAATACAGTGTCCAAATTAACCAAAGAAAAGTCAACCAAGTCTTTTTGTTTATGGTCAGAAATTGACCAGTCTTTTAAAGAAAAAGGCAAATTGGTTAAGTGATGCTCAAAGTACTCAGACATAAAAACCTCTAAAATTTTAATAAGCTTAGCGCACCGATCGCAGCATACTCAAACCATGCGCCTTAAGCACGGCGATGAACGCAACCCAATAAGGTGGCGCACTGATATATGAGCCATGATTGCGCCAAATAACGACTGAAATCAAAACCAACACTGCGACTTTGGCTGCTTCACCGATGAAAAACCGAACCACCGATGGCTTGCCCATTATTTTTAAATAAAGGGCAAAAATCATATTGGGCACAATCGCTACAGCAGCGCCTGCCACTGCAGAAATCATCGCCGCTTTGCCAAAAAGTGCGGACAATACAATCACCGCGGCCGCCATTGCGACCTGTAAACCGATGGCAAAGAACATTTTTTAACACTTTCTTTGTTGTTGAAGACCGCATTTGAGGCGCTTCTCCACAAAATCCTGCGAATTGTACAGGGCTGCGCACGTTACTGTCAATGTTGATTTACCCAAGTTAGCGATTAAACCAAGGAAATGCTGTGATCTGGCATTATTTGTACAATAATTTGCACTTTTACGACAGTCAGTACACACTTATGCCGTTTTTAACGCACGTCGATACTGAATCGCTTGCGCCACATGACTCGCATTGATCACCATCACATTTTCGAGGTCTGCAATCGTGCGCGCTACGCGCAAAACCCGATGATAGACGCGTGCCGACCAATTCAATCGCTCCATCGCCTTGGCCAACAACTCGCGCGCAGCCTCGTCGGGTACGCAAAAGGCATCGACCTGCTTGACCGACAAGCGCGCATTAACCACGCCTTGACGAGCGATCTGTCGATCAAAAGCCCTACTCACACGAGCAGCAACAATTTGACTGGACTCACCGACCGCCATTTTATTTAAATCCGTCACCGACACGGCGGGCACTTCTATTTGCATGTCAATCCGGTTTAAAAATGGCCCCGACAGGCGTGACTGATAGCGCAGTACATGATCAGGAGTGCAACGGCATGCTTGTGTCGGATGCCCCAAATAACCGCACGGGCAAGGATTCATCGCAGCAATTAATTGAAATTTTGCGGGAAACGTCGCTTGGCGTGCGGCACGAGAAATATGAATTTCACCGGACTCAAGCGGCTCACGCAAAACTTCAAGCACTTTGCGATCAAACTCCGGCAATTCATCAAGGAATAAAATTCCGTTATGCGCCAAGGAGATTTCGCCAGGTCGCGGAATCGAACCACCACCCACCAAAGCTACGGCAGATGCCGTATGGTGCGGCGAACGATAAGGGCGCTTGCGCCAATTTGCCGGCTTAAATTGTGCTGCACTGCTGTGCACCGTGGCCGACTCCATTGCATCAGCCTCAGACATCGGCGGCAAAATACTCGGCAAGCGTGCAGCCAGCATGGACTTACCCGTACCCGGCGGGCCAACCATTAATACACTGTGTCCACCTGCAGCGGCGACTTCAAGTGCGCGCTTGACCGTCAATTGCCCGCGAACATCCAACCAATCTTTTTCATCCTCATCTTGACGAGTCAACACTGCTTCATCAATTTCAAAATCAATCTGCGCCTCGGGCGCACTTAATTTTGCACACACCTCGAGTAAAGAGCGCGCTGCCCACACGCGTGCACGACTGACCAATGCAGCTTCCATGCAATTCTCAAAAGGCAATACCACAATCGGTGGCTCACGATTTTCCACCAGCGCTGCTTGCGTCAAACCAAACGTCATCGCCAACGCACCGTGAATCGGTCGCAATTCACCGGACAACGACAACTCGCCAGCAAACTCATAACGATGCATGTTTTTAGCCTGCAATTGCCCACTGGCAAGCAAAATCCCCAAAGCGATCGGTAAATCAAAACGTCCGCCCGCCTTGGGCAAATCTGCCGGCGCCAAGTTAACCGTAATGCGTTTGGCAGGAAACTCCAATTGCGCATTGAGGATCGCCGCACGCACGCGATCTTTCGACTCTTTAACCTCTGCCTCGGGCAAGCCAACAATATTGAATGACGGCAAACCATTGGCCAAATGCACCTCAACAGTCACCAACGGTGCACTCATACCGAGCAAAGCTCGCGACTTAAGAACGGCCAAACTCATATCCACCCCATTTGCAACATGTCATTGAAATATATTGATCATCACTCGATTGTAAGTTGAAGCTCAACTTACAACTTAGCTCGCTCAAACCCCGCCAGTACATTCGCCACATTAACACCGATTTCCGCCACAGCGCAACCACCCTCCATCACGAACAAAGTAGGTAACTGCAGCCCCGCCAAGGCCTCGCCAATCCGTGTAAAGTCAACTGATTGCAACTTAAATTGACTGATCGGATCAACTTCAGCCGCATCCACGCCCAACGCCACAATCAAAAGATCCGGCCGATAGTTGCGCACACGTTCAATGATCACACCCAGCGCAGCAAACCAAGTAGCTGTGTCACTGCCTGCTGCCAAAGGCAACTTAAGATTAAACCCCAAGCCTGTGGCGAACCCCAACTCATCCGCGTGACCCAAATAAAATGGATACTCGGTCATCGGATCGCCATGCACCGAGGTTGTCAAAACATCATCGCGCGCGTAAAAAATATCTTGCGTCCCATTGCCGTGGTGATAATCCACATCAATCACCGCAACGCGAGCCGCGCCATGATCGCGACAATACTGAGCGGCAATTGCAGCGTTATTAAGAAACGAATAGCCACCATAAAAATCCATCCCCGCATGATGTCCGGGCGGACGCGTCAATACAAACGCATCTTCACCCTTCATCACCGTTTGTGCCGCCATTAAAGCCATCTGTGCGCCTGCATACGCTGCCGTCCAAGTGCCAGACCACAATGGTGAACCGCTGTCCATCGAGTACAAGCCGAGTTTGGCGCAAAAATTGCTCGGTTCCACATCATGGCGCAAGCCGCGAATCGGCCACACCGCTGGAAAAGCTTCTTTCTCGGCATTAGCCGCATCCAACGCCAACCATTCGTCCCAAGCACCGTGCAAAAACTCAACATAACGTGGTGCGTGCACGCGTGTAATCGGCTCAATGCCCCTGTCTTCATAAGCATCACTGACGGCCCAACCACGCTTTTTGATTTCATCCAAAACAAAATCAAAGCGATTGGTATTTTCAAAACACGGTACGATTTGCCAACGGAACACTTCGTGGCGTGGGGCATGGGCGGACTGGTGGGGGTTGATGAAAATGTTCATGTGGCTTGCTGTAGGGTGGGCTCTGCCCACCATTTTTTGCATCGGCTAAAAAATTGAGTTTAATCCAT
>JBIKPB010000102.1:0-5929 GCA_044357705.1 Formosimonas sp.
CCACCTGCCCATTTTCACAACGCTGCCGTTTTGTTTTGTTTGAAAAAGGTATGGACTTTGAAGTGCGCGATGTCGACTTGTTTCAAAAGCCTGACGACATCATGATGATGAATCCCTACGGTCAATTGCCGATTTTGGTCGATCGCGATTTGATCTTGTATGAGTCGAACATCATCAATGAATACATTGATGAGCGCTTCCCACATCCGCAATTGATGCCGGCGGATCCGGTGATGCGTGCGCGCGTGCGTTTGATGTTGTTGACGTTTGAACGTGAGTTGTTTGTTCATGTACAAACCCTCGAAACGGCAAGCCGTCAATCTGAGCACGAAGCCGCGGCGAAACACATCAGCGATCAATTGACACAACTGGCGCCAATTTTTGCGCACAATAAATTCATGTTGGGCGATGATTTCACGATGCCGGATATCGCTTTGGCACCGTTGTTGTGGCGTTTGGAGCACTACGGCATTCACTTGCCAAAAGCGGCTGCGCCCTTGTCTAAATATGCTGAACGTATTTTCTCACGTCCGAAATACATTGAAGCATTGACGCCGTCTGAAAAAGTTATGCGTCGTTGATAGAGGATCCATTTTATCTTTGACCGAGTAATCTCAAATTGTTATTGAATCAAAGATTGCAAAGAATCTGAAAATCAAGTGTGTGAATACAATATGTCCAATACCAGCCAAAAACCTTATTTGATTCGTGCATTATGGGAGTGGTGCAATGATCAAGGCCACACACCACAAATCGTGGTCAAGATCGACAGCCGCACCTGTGTACCGCAAGGATACGATGACGACGGTCAAATCGTGTTGGATGTGAGTGCGGAAGCGACACAGGGTTTGGAGTTGGGCAACGACTGGGTCAGCTTTCAGGCGCGGTTTGGTGTGAATGCGCATCAAATCGATGTGCCGGTCGGTCAGATTGTGGCTATTTTTGCAGCAGAAACCGGTCAGGGCATGGGATTTGAAGTGGATGAGGTGGTTGATTCCGTGGCGGACAATGATGTTGAAGCTCCGGTTGAGGCTGTTGCGCCCAAAGCCAGTCCGCTCAAAATCGTTAAAAAATGATGCTGTGCCGACCCACAACGCTCAAGTGAGTGTTCAGTAAAAAGCCGCGATAAGTTCGCGGCTTTTGTTTGGCATGTTAAAATCGCGCTCAATAATGAGCCGCATCATGCTGGTGTTTTGCTCATTGCTGCTCTGATGGATTCAATATTTAAAGGTTATTCATGCGCATTATTTCTGCCAATCTCAATGGGATTCGTTCTGCTCACCGCAAAGGTTTTTTTAATTGGCTTGCCACACAAAATGTGGATATTGTCTGCGTTCAGGAACTCAAAGCTCAGGCTGTCGATCTTGATGATGAAATGCGTGCGCCCGCTGGTTTAACAGGGTATTTTCATCACGCTCAAAAGAAGGGTTACAGTGGTGTCGGCTTGTATACGCGAAGAACGCCTGATGAGGTGGTCATCGGTTTTGACGGTGGCGGTGAGTTTGATAACGAAGGGCGTTATGTTGAGGCACGTTTTGGCAATTTGTCCGTTATCAGCGTGTATTTCACTTCAGGCTCGAACGATGATCCCGCCAAACAGCAGTCCAAATTTCGCTTTTTGGCATTATTTTTGCCGCACATTGCGCAACTGCGCGCGGCGGGTCGAGAGTTGATTGTTTGTGGTGACATCAATATTGCCCACCATGAAATTGATCTCAAAAACTGGAAGGGCAATTTGAAAAATTCAGGCTTCTTGCCGGAAGAGCGTTCATGGTTGACACAGTTTTTGACCGACAACGATTTAAAGGACGTTTACCGCATCTTAGAGCCGGAAACCCATCAATACACGTGGTGGAGTAATCGCGGTCAAGCGCGCGCCAATAATGTAGGTTGGCGCATCGATTACCAGTTCGCCAGCTCAACGATTGCGGATAAAGTTACCGCGACTTCGGTTTATCGCGAAGTGATGTTCTCGGATCATGCGCCGATTATTATGGATTATGACTTATGAATTTAGTGCAACTTGCAGCCCCTTTCAACAGTCGTATTTGGCGACTGTGTAGTTTATTGGTTTTAGGCTTTGCCTCTGGCTTGCCTTTGGCTTTAACTGGACAAGCGTTACAAGCTTGGTTGACCACATCAGGGCTCTCGGTTGCGGCGATTGGGATGTTCAGCTTAGTGACTCAACCGTATGTGTACAAGTTTATCTGGGCACCATTGATGGATCGATTTGAGCCGCCGCTTTTAGGGCGACGACGCGGCTGGTTGGTCTTGACTCAATTGTTATTGGCGTTGTTGATTTTCTTGATGTCACAGCTGGATCCGATCGCCGATACATTTAAATTCTCGTTGATGGCGGTGGGGGTGGCGTTTTTGTCGTCATCACAAGACATTGTGATTGATGCGTATCGAACCGATATTGCGCCGAAAGAAGAGCGTGGGTTAGCGGCCAGCCTAGGGGTTTTTGGTTACCGCGTGGGTATGATTGTATCGGGTGGCATTGCCTTCATTTTGGCGGACTCGTGGGGCTGGGGCGCGGTTTATCAGATGATTGCGCTGGTCATGGTTGGTTTGGCGGTATTCTCGGTGTTTACGCCGCTGATTCCCGATGATGAAATGCAACCGCAACGCCAACGTGATTTTGGTCGGTTTGTGCTCATGCTGGCTGTGGCGGGTGCTGCATTTTATGCGCTGCGCTGGATTTTGGCGACTTGGGTTTTCTCAGATGCTTCTGTATTGGGCATTTGGCATCCGATCGTACTGACTTTGTTACCGTTGCTTGCAGCGTTGTTGGCTTCGGAGACAACGGGGTCTTTATTGCATTTTGAAGCTCGTAAAGACGTTAGTGGTTTTATTTACATGCTGTTTGGGGTTTTGATCGCTTATTTTATCGGCAACATGGTGGCCCAGAGCATGGTACCTTTAAGCACAGCAATGATCAGTGCCACGGGTATGGGGGCTACTTTTGTACCGAAATGGGTGGATTTGATTGATACCTTGATCATTTTGGCCTTTGCGATTCCTGGGGCTTATTGGGGTGCGAAACTATCTAAGTTTGATCTGTTGCTGGTGCCGCTGCGCAATTATTTTGATCGCGATGCGGCGTGGCTGTTTTTGGCTTTGATTATCTTGTACAAACTTGGTGATGCGTTTGCGGGCAATTTAACCACGGCATTTTTATTACGAGGTGTGCAATTTTCACAAACGGAAATCGGTCTGGTGAATAAAATGTTTGGCATGTTTGCCACAATCGGTGGCGTGGTGTTGGGTGGGGTCTTGATGTTGCGCTTAGGCTTGTACCGTTCGCTGCTGTTGTTCGGTGTGCTACAGGCTGCATCCAATTTGGGTTTCTGGATCTTGGCAGAGCATGGTAAGGATGCGTGGGGTCATTTTGTGTTGCCCACCGGCACATTCACACAGGCTGTGACCAACAGTCCAAAAGTTGGAGTGGACGTGATTGTGGATAACCTGCTGCTCTTTGTGGTCTGCTTTGAGAATATTACAGGAGGCATGGGAACCGCCGCATTTACCGCTTTGCTTATGAGTTTGTCCAGTAGTGGTCATAGTTTGGTGCATTATGCGTTATTGTCGGCATTTGCCACGGTAGGGCGAATTTATGTGGGGCCGATTTCTGGGGTTTTGTCCGAAACAATCGGGTGGCCACATTTCTTTGTGTTTGCGACTCTGATGGCGATACCGGGTTTATGGCTGTTGTGCGCGATGAAAAAGCGTGTGCAGGCATTGGCTTGATCAACCAGTTAGGGGCTTAGAAAAACAAAAAAGGATGATCATGGATCATCCTTTTTTATGCTCGGTTCTTGTCAGAGACGAGTTGCTAGCGCTCGTTCATGTGCCGATATTTCAGCTCTAATTCTTCGCGTTTTTTTTCATAAGCACGTAAAAAAGTCGGCTGCTGGGATTCGGTATAGGCGATTTTGAATGCATCACAAGCTAAAAAATCCGCTCGGAAATATTCGTTGTCTTGTACCAAATCCAAACACAAGGGGCCATAACAGGTATCGTAAGCTGCGACCTTGAAGTTTTGGGTGGCTAAAATCAAGGTTGCCAAGCGTTCTTGCACAAATACCTTCATCGGTGCTTCGGGACGGCCACCGTAATAAACCAGCTCGGATAAGCCACGTGCATATTCATCTTGCTCCTGTTCGGCTATTTCAAACAAGGCATCTGCCAAAATGAGCCATTGTCGCCAAAACTCAGGTTTGGCAATGATGTAGTTGCCGAAAGCGGTATTTTGCGAATGGGTGACCAAGGTTTCAAGATCCACCGCCACTTGAGCACGTTGTAAAAATTCTTTTGTAGCCGCTTTTAAGCCGCGATGAAAAAACTCGCCTTGCTCAAAAACGTTTTTAAAAAAGGCAGTGTGGCTCCAAACTGGAGAAATCACGAAGGCATCAACCGCGCGATAACTGTTTTGCTGGATAAAATCAAATACGTGTGAAGCGCTTAAACCGGTTTTATCGGTGAATTTGGGCGATAAAAAACCGTAATACGCATCAGCATCTAATGTGTGCGTGTGCAAAAACTGGCGGATGGCCCAAAACTCGTACCAATCGGCGTGACCATCACTGTTGTCTAATGGAATAAAACCATCATCCAGTTGGGCGCGGGTCGCATCGTTGTAAAAAATCTGATGGATGTTGTATTGAGCGGTACTCATAAACCCAGTTTTTCGTGAGTGTCGCGGATGGCGCGCGCATCCTTGTAAGCCAACCATGCGGCACCTTTGCGTTGACGCATGAAGTTGTCAAAATGGCGAACGACAAAGACGTTCCAGAAGCCTTTTAAAATATGACTCGGCTTGGTGGCAAGTGAACACAGGCTCATCGAAAATCCCAGCGTTAAATATTTCATATAATGCCAATAACCTTCGGGCATGTAGAGCATTTCCCCATGCTTGAGGTCGGCGATAGAATGTCATCCCGTAAGCTGGGCACACGCTTCATGATGTTGTACAAAAAAATCCGCAGCTTGGTTTGATCGGCCAGCAGTTGATCAATGTAATCTGCCATGCGCATTTTGGTGTCGGGCTCGTTGACTTTTTTGTTGCAGTCAACCGGATCATTGCCGTACAGCGGCACGATTTCATCGCCAGCCTGTTCTTTGATGTAGGCAAAATGCCATTTTTCGTAAGCAGGCCAGTCATGAGCCAATTGCTCAATGACCACGGGCTTTTGCGGCTTGACATACAGACGATAAAAATCATCGGGCGAAATACGGTGAACGCGCTCAACTTCAAGGTAATTGAAAGTCATGACAACCTCGTTATCATTCACAAAGTAGCGATTATACCGTTAAAAAACGCGCGAATTATGCGGATGGTTTTTTGCGGCTCGAGGTGGTTTTTTTCACGGGCGGGGTTGGGGATTTTGGAGTGGCTGTTGCGACGGCTGCTTTGTTAGATTCGGCCTCGACCAAAGGTTGTGCCAATTGGGCGAATTGTTGTTGCAAGCCGTCCCACCATGCTTGTGCCATGTGTTCAAAAGCGGCAGGAATAACTGGCGGTTCGTCGACTGTTGCAGCCGTGCTGGCTTCTGAAGCTATTTTGGCAGCGTTTTTTTTGGCTTTGACCTGAGTTTTTTTGAGTGGTTGCTCTGGCTTGCTTTCAGATTCGGGTTGTGTGTCAGCAGGTGTTTCTGCGGGTGAGTTGAATGGGTTGATTTTGGCCAATTCACCTATTGCACCTTGGGACAGTTTTTGCCATTCGGCTAAAGCTTGCAAGGTTTGTTTTTGTACTTGCAATTGCTGCACGGAGCCATTGACCATTTGCAGGTTCATGTTCAGCCATTGTGATACGGATTCCAACTGGGCAATGCGTTCGTCAAGGGTTTTCAAATTGGTTTGAGCATCATTGAGCAATGGATTGACCAACGGTATGCCGGCAAACATCGGCGGTGCATTGTGCCCGTTG
>JBIKPB010000209.1:0-3289 GCA_044357705.1 Formosimonas sp.
CTGCTTACAACGATATTCGCGACTGGATTCGTCGAGAAAAATCGGGGGGCGAAAAAGACACATCCACCCTTGATTGGGATGAGGTGGTCTTTGAGGTAGATTTACTTAAGTCACAAGAGATTAACCTTGATTATATTTTAGAGGTGATTTTTGAGCACAATAAGAAAATCAAAGATAAATCTGCTTTACTTGACGAGGTGCGCCGTTTAATTCGAGCAAGTCTTGGCAGTCGTGCTAAAGAAAGTTTATTGGTGGACTTCATCAATCAAACCAATTTGGACAATATTCCAGACAAAGCCAGCATTATTGATGCCTTTTTCCTGTTTGCTCAGGGTGAGCAACAACGGGAGGTTGAAGAGTTGATTGCTTCGGAAAATCTAAATGCACAAGCAGCTAAACGTTTTATCGCTACTTCGCTAAAAAGGGAATATGTTAGTGAAAATGGTACCGAGCTTAATGACACGCTACCAAAAATGAGTCCGCTTAATCCACAATACTTAACTAAAAAACAAAGCGTTTTCCAAAAGTTGGCATTGCTTGTGGAGAAGTTTAAAGGTGTTGGCGGGATGGTTTAATTTAACTTTTGTATTTTGCCGGCTAGGGAGAGTGGACTATAAAGTTTGTTTTTATTTTTTGTATTTTTTAATTTGAACGGATTTTATGTCACTTTTTACCATTACCGATGCACAACTCGCTTACGGTCACGTTGCTTTACTCGACCATACCGATTTTTCACTGGAGGAAGGTGAGCGCGTTGGGCTGATCGGGCGCAATGGCACGGGTAAGTCATCGTTGCTCAAAATCATCGCGGGTATGCAATCTGCCGATGATGGTGTGATTGCGCGTCAAAACGGCTTGCGTTGCGCGTATGTCGAGCAAGAGCCACATTTCAATGATGAAGATTCGGTGTTGCATGCGGTGGCGCAAGGTGCCGGTCAGGCGGCGGTATTGCTCGAAGAGTACGATGCGTTGACGGAGGCGCTCGGTGATGCGGATGAAGATAAGATGACCGAGATTCTCGAGAAAATGCAGCATGTTCAGCATGAGCTTGAGGCGCATGATGGTTGGACGTTGCAGTCGCGTGTGCAAGCGACTTTGTCGCAACTTGAGCTGGATCCGCATGCGTTGTGCGGCACGTTGTCGGGCGGGGTGCAAAAGCGCGTTGCTTTAGCGCGTGCATTGGTACAAGCACCGGATGTATTGTTGCTGGATGAACCGACCAATCACTTGGATATGCGTTCAATCGGTTGGTTGGAGGAATTGCTGAAAAACTTTAAAGGCGCGGTACTGTTCATCACGCATGATCGCGCGTTTTTGGACAATATTTCGACGCGCATCGTTGAGCTTGATCGAGGTCAATTGCGCTCGTATCCGGGGAACTTCACAACTTATCAAGCAACCAAAGCACAGCAGCTGTCGGATGAAGCGGTTGAAAATGCCAAGTTCGATAAAGTTTTGGCGCAAGAAGAAGTTTGGATCCGCCGTGGGGTCGAAGCTCGTCGTACTAAAAGTACCGCGCGTATCAATGCTTTGGTCGAGATGCGCGAACAGCGCGTCAACCGTCGTGATCAGGTTGGCAATGTCAAAATGGACGTGTCGCAAGCCGATCGCTCGGGTAAAGTGATTGCCGAAATGGTTGATGTCAGCAAGTCGTTTGGTCTGCGCCCGATTGTCCGCAACTTTACCGCAAACATTATGCGTGGTGACAAAATCGGTTTGTTGGCCGGTAACGGCATGGGCAAAACCACGATGCTCAAACTGATTTTGGGTGAACTCGAAGCAGACAGCGGTACGATCAAAAACGGCACCAATCTGCAAGTCGCTTATTTTGATCAAATGCGTGCGGGTTTGGATTTGGAAGCGACACTGGCCGACACGATCAGCCCCGGTTCAGAATGGGTTGACATCAACGGCTCGCGCAAACACGTAATCGGTTATTTGAGCGACTTTTTGTTCGCACCGCAACGTGCGCATTCTCCAGTGAAATCATTGTCGGGCGGTGAGCGCAATCGTTTGTTCCTTGCCCGTTTGTTCGCTAAACCCGCAAACGTTTTGGTACTGGATGAGCCGACCAATGATTTGGATATTGAAACTTTGGAGCTGCTCGAAGAGTTATTGCAAGATTACAACGGCACAGTATTTCTCGTCTCGCATGACCGTCAGTTCCTCGACAATGTGGTGACCAGCGTGATTGCCGCTGAACCACGCGCCGGTGAGTGGCGTGAGTATGTTGGCGGTTTTTACGATTGGCAGCGACAAAGTGGTTTGAAAACGCCGGTCGGGCAATCCGAGCAAAGTAGCGCGCCCGTAAAGGTTGAAACTGCTGTTGTACCCGTCACGGAAAGTGCGGCAAATAAAGATACGAGCACCAAAGTCAAACGCAGCTATAAAGAACAACGAGAACTCGATAGCCTGCCAGCGCGGATTAATGAACTTGAAACGGAACAAAAAGAAATTGAAGCGGAGCTGGCTGACGGCACGTTATTCACTAAAAATGCCACACATGCGGTCGCACTGACAACACGCTTGGGTGAGATTGAAGAAGAAATTTTAGCCTGCATGGCGCGCTGGGAAGAACTGGAAGCAAAAGTTTGAACCAAATGAGTGCATATTTGTATGCTGCCGTGCAGCAATTGGCTTGTATTTGTACTAAATTATGGTTAGACTTGCGCAGACCAAAAAGTCACGGACGTGTGAATCGAATATTCCACAATACTCACAGCACGTTTATATTTAAATTCATAAGCCTTGGAGAACCAATATGACACATCGTAAACTCGCCGTATTCGGCAGCAGCATTTTTGCCGCCATGATGATGATGGCTTGCACGCCGAAAAAAGAAGCGCCTAAAGCCGATGCAGCACCTGCGGCAGGCACGACGGCAGCAGCGCCAGCGGATGCTGGTATGGAAATCAAGTTTGGTACGGATGCGACTTATGCACCGTTTGAGTCGACTGCACCATCGGGCGAAATCGTTGGTTTTGATATCGATATTGCCAAGGCAATGTGTGAAGAGATGAAAGCCAAATGTACATTCACCAATCAAGCATGGGAAGGCATCATCCCCGGCTTGACGACTAAAAAATACGACGTGATTGCTTCATCAATGAGCATCACACCAGAGCGCAAACAAGAAGTGCGCTTCACACAAAAAATCTGGGATGCACCGAACCGTTTCGTGGCTAAAGCGGGCAGTACAATTCAAACCACTCCAGAAGGTTTAAAAGGTAAGTCGATTGGCGTTCAACAAGGTACGATCCAAGAAACGTACGCTAAAAAATATTACCCA
>JBIKPB010000134.1:0-4987 GCA_044357705.1 Formosimonas sp.
ACCCAGATGCAAAAATCAAATCATACAAAACGATTGAAGACGCTTACAACGATTTGACTGCAAAACGCATTGACACGATTTTTGCCGATGGCGTGATCTTGACTGAAGGCTTCCTCAAAAAACCTGCCGGTAAAGATTTCGCACAATTGGGTGCTGATATTCCAGCTGCAGCTGATCCAGCAATCTTGGGTGAAGGTACTGGTTTTGCCGTACGTAAAGATGACACGGCATTGGCTGAAAAACTCAATAAAGCCTTTGATACTATTCGTGCAAATGGCAAGTACAAAACCATTGCTGATAAATATTTCACTTTCGATATTTACGGAAACAAGTAATTTGGTTGGTTAACAAGTGCCCATATTGGGCACTTGTTGCATGCGCGAGGCGGTTATGGAAAAGTTTAATTTAGTGTTGGAATATATGCCGCGCATTTTGAGTGGTGCATGGCTCACGCTCATTGTGGCGTTATTGTCATTTGCCTCATCGTTTGCACTGGGTCTTTTAGGCGCGAATATGCGCTTATCTAAAAATAAAATCATCAGCGGTGTGGCGACTGCTTATTCGACCATTGTGCGTGGGATTCCCGACTTGGTTTGGATGTTTTTGGTGTTTTACGGTTTGCAAGAAATCGTACACAACTTTGCTGAAAAATACAATTACGAAGAAATTCAAATCAGCCCATTCATTGCGGGTATTGTGACTTTGTCATTCATTTTTGGTGCTTACTTTACCGAAACCTTTCGAGGCGCTTTACTGGCAATTCCTTCAGGTCAGATGGAGGCCGGCTACGCCTACGGTATGAGCGGCTGGCAAGTGCTCAAGCGGATAACATTCCCTTTATTGATGCGTTACGCTTTGCCTGGTGTTAAAAATAACTGGTTGGTACTGACCAAAGCCACTGCCTTGGTTTCGATCATTGGTCTTGAGGATGTCACGCGTATCGCTCAGCAGGGTGGCAGTGCATCGTCTCAATCGTTTTTATTCAACTTTGTATCGGCAATGCTATTTTTATTGTTGACCACGATTTCATTGTCTTTTTTCCGTAAATTAGATCGCAAATACGCGCGTGGTGTAAGGGAGGTTCGTTATGAGTCCTGAAGAATTAGACACACGCCCTAGCGCGCTGTCGATTTTTTTCCGCGCGTTGTTAGAGTGCATTCAAGGATTGCCACTGACCTTGAGCTTGACGATTGGGGCGGTTTTGCTCGGTTTGGTTTTTGCCATTCCTTTATCAGTGGTGCATTCTAAACGGCACACAATGGCTGCTCGAGCAGTACGCGCATTTACTTATTTTTTCACCGGCACACCACTTTTGGTACAAATTTATTTGATCTACCAAGGGTTTGGTGACTTTAAATGGTTGCAAGATTTAATTGAAGCGCATCCGTTTTTAGATTTCTTGAAAGAGGCGTTCCCGTGGGTCTTGTTGGTTTTGACTTTAAATACCACCGCTTATTTGATCGAGATTTTTTCGGGCGCGATCAAAAATACGGATAACGGTGAAGTTGAGGCGGGACGCGCTTATGGTTTGAGTGCCAGTCAAGTCATGCGTCACATTATTTTGCCATCAAGCTTGCGTCGTGCTTTGCCGGCGTACAGCAACGAAGTGATCATGATGTTGCAGGCGACCAGTTTGGCGTCGTCATTCACGTTATTTGAAATGATGGGGCGTGCGATTGGTTTGTATTCGGCAACCTATCGTCCGTTTCCGGTATTCATTGCGGTGGGCTTGATTTATTTGGTGCTGACGTTTATCTTGGTCTACGGTTTCCGTCTACTCGAAAAACGTTATTTGACCCACCTCAAGCCACGGAGTCACTAAATGCGCACCGAAGTTCTTCCTTTGAACGGTTCATCGCTGGGTACGCAGCGCACCATCACTGCTTTGCATTTTGGCGATGAGGCTGCGTCGCGTAAAATCTACATTCAGGCGAGTTTGCATGCCGATGAGTTGCCGGGCGCTTTGACAGCTTATCACTTGCGCCAAAAATTTCTGGCGTTGGAAAATGCCGGTCTAATCAAGGCGCATATCGTGCTCGTACCGATGGCCAATCCGATCGGTCTTGGGCAAAGTTTGCATTACATTCCGCATGGTCGATTTGATTTTTTCTCGGGAGAAAACTTCAATCGCTTGGGTATTTTAGACGTTCATCCCCATACGTTTGCACAACTCAAACGCGAGGGTGCCGAGTTGGGCGATGATGCGGCCGCCAACCAAAAAATCATACGTGCAGCCATGACCAAGGCTTTAAGCACTTACGTGCCAGTGACGGCATTGGAGAGCTTGCATCTTAATTTGCTTCGCTTGGCACATGATGCCGATGTCGTACTCGATTTGCATTGCGACGTTTCGGCGATTTTACACATGTATACCTTACCGCAGTTGTGGCCAGTGTTTGAGCCTTTGGCGCGTTATTTGGGCAGTGAGTGTCAATTATTGGCAGAGGATTCCGGTGTGGCACCGTTTGACGAAGCCTTATCAACCGTGTGGGCGAAATTGCAACGCGATTATCCCGATGCCAATATTCCGCTGGCGTGTGCAACCACCACAGTCGAATTGCGCAGCCAAGCCGACATAAGCCATGAGTTTGCTGAGCAAGACGCAAATGGTATCGTGCAGTATTTGGCGCATTGTGGGGATATTGGTTTGACCGATCGGCAAGTTTTGCCGGCGCTCAAATGCGAGCCGCATCCCTTGGCCGGTGCGCAATACGTTCATGCGCCGATTTCCGGTGTGGTCGTGTATCTGGTTAAAGCTGGCGATTGGGTCGAAATGGAAACCATCGTCGCCCATATCGTCAATCCGATTGAAGGCACTTTGTTTGAGGTAAAAAGTGGTTTAAAAGGGTTGATTTATGCACGTAATGAAGTGCATTTCACGCAACAGGGTGATACTTTGGTGAGTGTGTCGGGCACAAATGATTTGGGTTTAGGCGCCCATCTTTCACCGTAATAGAATAGAAGATTGAAAATTTGAAGTTTGGGCAGCATATTGTCTTACATCGCCTGCTCATTACAAAATAATTGAAGCATGATTTGGAGCCGTAAAAATGAATAACAACACCGAATACGCATTAAAAGTGACCGATATCCACAAAAGTTATGGTGAAAATGTGGTGCTGCGCGGCGTCTCACTCGCCGCCAAAAAAGGCGACGTGATCAGCATTATCGGCTCCAGCGGCTCCGGTAAAAGTACATTTCTGCGTTGCATTAATTTGCTTGAAAAACCCAATCAAGGCATGATTGAGCTGAATGGCGAGCAATTGGCCTTGAAAGCCAAAACCGCTGGCGAAGAAATGCAAGCCACTGACGTGAAGCAACTGCAACGCTTTCGCAGTCGTTTGTCGATGGTGTTTCAGCACTTTAATTTGTGGCAACACATGACGGTGTTAGAGAATTTGATTGAAGCGCCGATGCGTGTGTTTGGTATGAGCAAAGCCGAGGCGACGACTAAGGCGCGTGGCTATTTAGAGCGTGTCGGTTTGCAAGGTGCGGAGGATAAATATCCATCGGCCATGTCGGGCGGTCAACAGCAGCGTGTGGCGATTGCGCGTGCGTTGACGATGGAGCCTGAAGTCATTTTATTTGACGAGCCGACTTCCGCGTTGGATCCGGAGTTGGTCGGTGAAGTGCTCAAAGTCATGCGCTCATTGGCCGAAGAAGGGCGTACGATGGTGATCGTCACCCACGAAATGGGTTTTGCCCGCGAAGTTTCGAATCATTTGATTTTCTTGCACAAAGGTTTGATTGAAGAGCAAGGCAATCCACGCGAGGTATTGGTTCAGCCGAAATCAGAACGTTTACAACAATTCTTGTCGGGTAATCTCAAGTAAAGAAATGTGTTTCACAGCTTTGCCAATAAAAAAGACTCGAATTCGAGTCTTTTTTTATTGGGCTAATTTGCTTTCGAACTTGAAATTTATATTCAAATCAATGCATAACCGCGTGCTGCTTTACTGAGGGTTTGTGCTTGAGTATGAAGTGCCGTTTGTGCTTGATCAGCCATTTGGCACATCAGTTCAAGGTTGCCCGATTTGTATTCCAACTCCAGTTCGTGAATGGCGGTTTGTGCCGCGGTATCCATGCGAACGACAGCACCGTCATCAAATGCCCATTCAAAATGCTGACCGTCATGCTCGAAATCATAAATTTCGCGTGTAAAATCGGTGCGGAAAACAGGGCGTAACTCGTTCAAAAAGCCATGTAGGAAGCTTTGCGCATCCGCAGAAAAATCATGGGTTTGAAACATCGGCACAATATCGGCCGAGGTAGACAGTGTTTGCGGCAAAACCGATTCCCATTCATGCCGAACATGCACGCCATTCACGCGTTCACCAGCGGTTTTTAGTGTTTGGATCCAACAGCTGCGCTCAGAGTCAAAGCGCAAACGCAATGCGGCTTTTTGGCGCTTGAGGTCAAACGCGGGGGTGTCGAAATAAACATTGAGCAGCATCGTGCTGCGCGTGAATGTCGTGTGCGCTTGTCGTGTTAGCCAAGCACGCACGAGGGCGTGACTGTCATTGGGCAAGGCGAGTGATATTTCGTGTTCCATCGGTTACGACTGTGTGAAAAACAATTCGGTCAAGGCTTGACCGGCGTGCGGCGCGCGCATGAATGCTTCGCCGACCAAAAAGCCATAAACATCATGTTGTATCATCAGTTGCACATCGGCGGGTGCCAAAATGCCCGATTCGGTCACCACGTTTTTATGGCTTGGAATCTGTGCGAGTAAATCCAGTGTGGTTTGTAGCGTAACTTCAAAAGTGCGCAAGTTGCGGTTGTTGATACCCAGTAACGGAGTGGACAGTTGCAAAGCTTGATGTAGTTCTTCTTCATTGTGCACCTCGACCAAAACGCTCATGCCCAGCTCAAACGCATACGTTTCAAAAGTACGCATTTCGTCCAATGTGAGTGAAGCAGCGATCAACAAAATTGCATCAGCACCCCAAACACGGGCTTGCGCGATTTGGTAAGTGTCAATGATGAA